>DASRZR010000401.1:0-5630 GCA_035686185.1 Spirochaetia bacterium
GGTGAGCGCCTCCGAGAGGGAGGCCCAGGTCTTCCCCCGGTCCTTCGTCTCGAAGAACCCGTGGAACGAGGTGCCGATGGCGATCGTGCCGGGAACGCCCGGATCCACCGCCACGCACGTGAGCTGGTCGTTCGGTTTCAACGGCTCCTTCAGCTCCGCGCGCTTCCACGTGACCCCTTCATCCGAGGACACGAACAGGCTGTCCAGGGAAGTGACCGCCAGCCGGGAGGTGTCCAGCGGGTCCACCGCGAGCCCCGTGATGATCATGGGCTTCTCCACGGTGAACGGGTACACGGCGCGCACCGGCAGGCCCTGGTTGCGCGGGGTCCACGTGGCGCCGCCGTCCGAGGAGACCAGCAGGCCGAAGTCCCGGGAGAGGCGCCACACCGCCGGGCCGGTGGTCCGCACCACCTTGTCCGGTGCGTACTTTGTCTCCAGGGGGACGGGGAGCGCGGCGGCCCGGGTCTCTACCGTGCTGACGCTTCCCCCTCCTTCCTGGGCGCTCAGGAACGTGACGATGCCCGCGGAAGACAGGAAGATCACGGACACGGCAATGACGAGGATGAGCCGCTTGCTCATATCTTCTTACTCGGCCTCCGAGTGCTGAAATATGAAACGATCAGGGCCGCCCCGAGGACGACCAGGATGAGGGGCCACCACTGGCGCACGAACCCCGTGAGCCCTCCCTCGGTGTAATGCAGGCTGAACGGGAGGAACAGCAGCGCCAGGAAGGACAGGAACAGGCCCGGGACCACGATGACCGTGCGCGGCGCCCCGCGTTTTCTGTACCCGTAGGGTACGAAGGAAAGGCCGGTGACCAGCATGAACAACGGCCACAGCCGGGCAAGGTCCCGTCCCTGGAGGACGGTGTTCATCAGGAGGAACGCGATGCCGCCGAGGGTCAGCACCATGCCGGGGATGATCCAGCGGTCCGAGCGCTGTCGCGGCCAGGCGAGGTACAGGAACACGAGCCCCGCCAGGATCACCGGCACGGGCCACAGGACGCCGATGCGCGGAAGATAGCCCAGGTTGCCGAGCATGAAGATACCGCCGGCCAGGGCGACCACGACGCCGGCCACCAGGAGCATGCTCGGGTAGTGACGGACATCTGCCCGCGGCGTTTCCGCCTTGGGAGAGCGGCCGGTATGCCGCGGAGCGCTGCGTGTCTTCATCCGCTCGGTCGATGCTATCAGAAGCGCTGCGCCTTGCCAACGGAGTGGCTTCCTGTTACAGTTCGCCGCGTTGAAGCATCCTCGATGCCTGGGGGCAGGCGGCACACAACCTGGCAGGAAGACGGCTCGCGCCGTGGCGTTCTTCATCCTCGTGGCGGCGGTCGGGGCGCTCGCCGGGTGCGGGGCCGCGGATACCCGCTACTACCTTGGGGCCTTCGAGCAGAACCAGGAGTTGCGGGAGCTGTTCCGTCTCTTCAACAAGGAAAAGGACCAGGAGAACCGCTTCGTACTGATCACGCAGATCGCCGCCGGGCTGGCCAACGAGGGGCGGACGGACCGCGAGATCCTCTTCCTCACCACCCACGTGGAGCGCAACCCCGCCGACATCTACAACGGGTACTACCTGCTGCTCGCGGCGGACGCCTACCGGGACATGAAGGCCGTCCCGTTCGCCATCCATTACTATCGAAGGATCCTCACGAACTACGGGGACCTGCTCGTGAAGGGGACCTCCATCCACCTGCAGTGCCTCCAGGAGCTGCTGGCCCTGGAGACGGACCCCATGGCCAAGATCGGCTACTACAAGGAGCTGTTCTCCCGGTTCCCCGACGAGAGCCCCGGCATCAACTGGTACTACATGGCCAAGAGCTACGAGGAAGTGGGGGAGTGGGAGCAGTCCATCCAGGCCTACCAGAAGTTCATCGGGTCGGCGGACGCGGAAGCAACCGGGGGCACCAACGCCCTGCGGGACGCCGCCGAGAAGGTGAACTTTGCCAACAGCGAGGACAAGAGCTGGCTGCTTCCGGACCTGAACGACCTGGTGAACGCCGTGCGGGACTCCATCGTGACGAAGAACATCGGGCGCCTGCGCCACTACCAGGCGCAGGTCAACTTCTTCCAGGAGCCGTGGGACCAGAACCTGCTCACGGAAGAAAACGTGAACTACAACATCATCAACTACCTGCTCTCGTCCAACGTCGTCGTGGATTCCCAGCTTGACATCTCCGCCAACGGGCAGGAGGCCACCCTTCGGACCACCGGGTGGAACTTCCGGCCCTCTACCTGGTACCTGTACTTCCGCCGGGTGGACTTCCCGGAGAATCCGGATATCAACGGGCAGTGGGAATGGGCCGGCATCTATTTCGGGGAAAAGCTGTAGCGCGCGCGTTCGTGCTGGCGTGCGTCCTGTGCCTCGCGGCGGCCGCGGCAGGGGCCCAGGACGCCGCGCCGAGCCGGGCGCCGACCACGCCGCCGGCAGCGGTGCCGACTCCGGTGGTCGCCGCCACGCCGGATCCGGCCGCGGCTTCGGCCGCTCTGACTCCCGGCGCCGCTTCCGACGCCGATCCCGACGCGCCGCTGCCTCCGGTCCAGGGGCACCAGGCGGCGGAGGTGGCCGTCATCCCGGTTCCGGACCCGGACGAGGACCTGATCGGAAGATACGTGGACGGCCTCCTTGCCACGCGCCGGGACTGGCTGCAGGCGGTGCTGGACCGCAGCTTCCGCTACCGGGCCGTCATCTCCGAGGCGCTGGGAGAGCGCGGCCTTCCGCGGGAGCTCGGATACCTTCCGGCCGTGGAGTCGGGTTTCCAGGAGCGCGCCCTGTCACCGCGCGGGGCCGCCGGGCTCTGGCAGCTCATGCGCAACACCGCCTCTCCCTACGGACTGCGCATGGACCTGTGGGTGGACGAGCGGCGGGACCCGGAGAAAGCCACGAAGGCATCGCTCGCCAAGCTCTCCGAGAACTATGCGATCTTCGGTGACTGGTACCTGGCCCTGGCCGCCTACAACTGCGGGGTCGGCCGCCTTTCTTCTATCTTAAGGAGGAACCCGGGGAGCGACTTCTGGGCCCTGCGGCGCAAGGGCGTCCTCCCGCGGGAGACGGCTGCCTTTGTACCGCAGTTCCTGGCGCTCGCTCGCATCCTGGGTCACGCGGGGAGATACGGCCTGGACCTGAGCTGGGACCCCGAGCCGTCCTGGGCGGAAGTGCCGCTGGACCGCCCGGTGGACCTTCGCAAGCTGGCATCCACCAGCGGGGCGCCGCTGGACGCGCTGCTGGCAGGCAACCCCGAGCTGAACTACCTCGTGACGCCGCCGGCATCGTACGCGTACCAGCTCAAGGTTCCGCCCGACTACCAGGAGGCGGTGGTGAGCGCGTTGCAGGGCTCCCAGGTGCCGCTCATGGAGTTCCGCGTCCACACCATCGCGGAAGGCGACACGCTGTTCGGGATGTCGCTGCGCTACGGCGTCAGCGTGTCTCTCATCCAGGAGTTCAACCCGCAGGTGAATCCCCGGGCGCTCCATATTGGAGCCACGGTGCTTGTCCCCCAGATTCCTCCACGGAGCATCGCACAATGAAAATCCTGACGGCAGTCCTGTTTGTCCTGGCCGCCGCCGGCCTTGCGGCGCAGTCACCCGCCCCGGTGGTGGACGTCACCTCCACGGTGGACTGGGCGGCCGGCCGCGTGGTGGTGGAGGCGCGCGCGCCGCTTGACCCGGACGCCACGAACCTCATGAAGGCAAAGGCAGACGCGGAGACCACCATCGACCAGCGGCTCCCGGAGGCGCTCTCCCGGGCTGTCGGGCCGCTGACGGTGGACTCCTCTCACGTGGTGGCGGACTACATGGCCTCGGACCCGTCTCTCGCCGCGCGGATCGCGGATGCGGCTTCCCACGCCCCGCGGACGGACCTGTTTCTCAGCCAGGACTTCTCCACCCTTACCGCGCGCTACGCGGTGCCCTTCTTCGGTGACCAGGGAATCGGCGCGCCGTTCTTCCCCTCCCGCGCCACCCCCCTGCGCCGCCGGCTGGACGAAGTCATGACCCGGGCCTACACGGGACTGCTCATCTTTGCGCGCGGGATGCTGCCGGCCGTCGGGACCACCGGGACCAGCGCGGCCCGGCCGGCCCTCTTTCCACGGATCTGGGACGAACAGATGAACCTCGTCCTGGACCGCACGATGTGCTCCCCGGAGGCGCTGGCGCAGTGGGGCATGGTGGGCTACTCGCAGTCCGTGGACGACCCGAAGGCGGACCTGAGGGTGGGAAACCTGCCGCTGCGGCTGGCCGCTCGCGGCGTGTTCGGCGATCACGCGACGGACGTGGTCATATCCACGGATGGCGCGCGCCAGCTCCTGGCGCTTCCCGAGAACCTCGCCCTGCTTCAGCAGGGGCGGATCGTCATCGTCTACGATTCCCTGAACTGATCAGCCCGCGCAACGCCCCGTCGCCGGCCGCTGTCGCCGCCTCCTCCGCCCCGCTTCAGGAGTCCCCCAGCATCAGGTGGGCCATTACCAGCGCGTCCCCCATCAGGTTGGGCAGCAGGCAGTACTCGTTGGGCTGGTGGGCCGCCTCTTGCAGCCGTCCCCAGACCACCGTGGGGATTCCCTCCTTGCGGAGGAACGCGCCCACTGTCCCGCCGCCCACGCCCACGGTGCGCGCCGGCACGTCGTAGACCTCGCGGATGGCGCGCGCCAGGGATGCCACGATGGGCGCGTCCGCGGCGGTGGCGGGGGAAGAGGCCCGCTGCACCGGGTGGATTTCCACGCTCACGCCGAAGTCCCGCTGAACGGTGTCGCAGATGGAACGGATGTCCGACAGGACCGCGTCCAGGTCTTCCCGCGGCAGCACGCGGCAGTCCAGGTGGAACACGTCCTCTCCCGGAAGCGTGTTGATGTTGGGGACGTTCGCTTCCTTCTTGGTGGGGGTGAACGTGGAGCGGGGAGGATCGAACAGCGTGTCCTCCGCCGGGTAGCGGGAGCCCAGCGCCCCGAGACGCACCACGAGATGGGAGGCGGCCTGGAACGCGTTGATCCCTTTCTGGGGCGTGGAGGCATGGCACTGCCGGCCGCGCAGGCGGAAGCGCAGCCACAGGATGCTCTTCTCCGCGATCTCGATGCAGCTCCCGTCCTCCGAGCCGCCATCCGGCACCAGCGCCTCGTCCACGCGCCGGAAGAGGCCCGGCCGCTTCACCAGGGATTGCACGCCGAACTCGGAGCCGGTCTCCTCGTCCGCCACGAACAGGAGCTTCACCGTGCGGGAGGGCACGAGCCCCGCCTCCTTGACGCACTGCGCGGCAACCAGGGATGCCACGAGGCCCTGCTGGTTGTCCTCCACGCCGCGGCCGATCAGGCGGTCTCCCTTGACCACCAGCGTGTAGGGATCCGACTCCCACAGGGAACGCTCTCCCGGGGGCACGATGTCCATGTGAGACATGATCCACAGGGACCGGTCCGCGGAACGCCCCGGAAGCGCCAGGAGCAGGTTCGGCCGCTCGCCCCGGGGGACGCGCGGGTCCGGAGCCGGCAGGGACTCGCAGGTGCCCAGCCCGAGCGTGCCCGCCCAGCGCTGCACCACCTGGGACTTCTCCCACTCACCGCTGCCGCCGTTGTCCGGACCCAGGGCCGGCACGGCCGTGAGCTCCCGCTGCATCTCGATGATCTGGTCACGCTTCTCCTCGAC
>DASRZR010000402.1:0-3420 GCA_035686185.1 Spirochaetia bacterium
CAGGCGGCGATCACCGTGCGGATCTGCTCGTCCATCGAAAGAGACTTTGCCAGGAAGTTCGCCGTGTCGTTCTCCGGGTTGCCGTAGTAGCAGTGCAGGGACACGTACTCCACGTGCTCGTAGACGTGCTCCAGCACCGTGCTCTCCCACTGCGGGTAGGTGGGCATGCCGGGAAACGAGCTGCCGCAGGCCACCAGCTCGATGCCGGGGTCCACCCATTTCATGACCTTGGCGGCCTCCGCGGCGGCCCGGCCGTACTCCTCCGCCGTCTTGTGACAGATCTGCCACGGGCCGTCCATCTCGTTGCCCAGGCACCACGTGCGGATCTTGTGAGGCTCCGGCAGGCCGTGGGATACGCGAAGGTCGCTCCAGTGCGTACCGGCCGGGGAGTTGCAGTACTCCACCAGCGCACGGGCCTCGTCCGGGCCGCGGGTGCCCAGGTTCACGGACATGTTCACCTCGGCCCCGGCGCGCGCGGCCCACTTCACGAACTCGTTCACGCCCACCGTGTTCGGCTCGATCACCTTCCAGGCGAGGTCCTTCTTCCGCGGCCGGCCGGCCACCGGGCCCACGCCGTCCCACCAGTCGTAGCCGGAGACGAAGTTGCCCCCGGGGTAGCGGATAAAGGGCACGCGCAGCTCCCGCACGAGGTCGATCACGTCCCGGCGGAAGCCGTCCGAGTCCGCCGTGGGATGCCCCGGCTCGAAGATGCCGCCGTAGACAGCCCGGCCGATGTGCTCGATGAAGGAGCCGAACAGCCGCGGGTCGGTGCGGCCGATGGTGAACTCGCGGTCAAGGGTCATGCGCGCGGGGGACGCGTCTGCCATGGGTGTCTCCGTCCTGTCTGAACCCAGGGGTGAGTGCCACACCCTGTGTTCCACCGATAGTAGTCAGTCTGGTCGACCGCGCTCAAGAGCTGCGGCGTGAGCGGCGCCGCGGCCGGCGCGCAGGTCGGCCAGTCGCTCGATGCCGACCGCCGCCCTCACGACTCCCGCCCCGCCGCATCCGGCAGCCACACGCGCATGCGCCCCGGACCGCGGTTGGCCCACGCGTAGTAGGGGATGGCCGTGAAGCCGTCTCCCCGGATGCCCACGATCCCGCCGAGAAGGTCCGGCAGGCGCCGTGCCTCCATGTCCGTCTCTTCTCCCGGGGCGAGGCGATCGAAGGGCACGCTGCAATCCCGCTCCTCCACGCAGTACACCAGCGGCCCGCGCTGCAGCGCCGCTGCGCCGCGGTTGTCCTCCACCCGCGGATCACAGAGCACCTTGCGGATGGGCAGCGGAAGGGACAGGTCCACGCGGTCCGCGTTGTTCCATTGCCGGTCGATGACCGCATAACCGCCTTCCATCTCGGCGGAGATCGCCTGGCCGTTCACGTTCAGGCACGCGGTCTGCGGGCTGGGGCGCTGGAAGCGGTACAGCCGGCCGCCCAGGATCTCGCCGCGGGCCCAGCCGGGGATGCGCACCAGGAGCCGCATCCGCCGGGGGCCGGGCACGCCGATCGTGAAGCGAACCGCGCCGTCCCAGGGATAGGAGGTCTCCTGCTCTATCACCACGGGGCCGTCCGTCATCGGGATCTCGGCCCGCCCGGCGATGAACAAGTTGGCGTATACCGTGTTTCCCGCCACCGCGTACTGGTAGCCCGGCAGGGAGGGGAGGAACCGGGAGAGTCCCGTGGGACAGCAGGAAACGGTGTACCACGGCTGCCGACCGGGCGCCTGGACGGCCCCGTAGGTCAGCCCCACGGCTTCCGTGGCGCCGTCGTTGAAACGGGACTTTCCATCTGATTCCAGCGGGTTCGTATAGAAGTACTCGTCTCCGCGCAGGGACACGCCGGCGAGCACGGCGTTGTACAGCGTCTGTTCCAGGACGTCCACCGCCCGGCTGTCTCCCGTGAGAAGAAACATCCGCTGGTTCCACATGACCGACGCCATGGCCGCGCACGTCTCGCAGTACGCGGTGAGGTTGGGAAGCTCAAACGGCTCGCCGAACGACTCCCCGCGATGACGCGCACCGATGCCGCCCGTGAGGTAGATCCGGCAATCCAGGACGTTCCGCCAGATGGCGCGGAGCGCCTCCGCGTAGGCGGGGTCCGGCCCCCGCGCGGCCACGTCGGCCATGCCGGCGTACATGTAGGCGGCGCGCACGGCGTGGCCCACCGCTTCCCGCTGCTCGGCCACCGGCAGGTGGTCCTGGCAGTAGCCGGGGTTGCCTTCGTACTGGTACAGCGGTCGGGACTCGTGGCGGCCGCGCTGCTCCAGGAAGAACCGGGCCAGCTCCAGGAGACTGCGGTCCCCCGTGATCCGTGAAAGCTGGGCGAGCGCCTTCTCCACGATCTGGTGGCCACACGCGTCGTGCCGGCCGGCGGGGCCGAAGACCCTCTTCAACAGCCCCGCGCTCTTCAGGGCTACGTCCAGCAGGGCCCGGCTGCCCGTGGACGTGTAATGGGCGGCGGCGGCCTCGTACAGGTGCCCGCAGTTGTACAGCTCGTGGCTCATCACGAGGTGGGACCAGCGTTCCGGGCCGGAGAACGGCAGCGTGCGCCGCGGATCGATGGTGCGGGAAGTATACAGGTAGCCGTCCGCCTCCTGGGCGGCCGCTATCTCGGCCACCAGCGCGTCCACCGTGGATAAGAGCGCCGCGTCCGGGTGGTGCACGAGGGAGAGGGAAGCTCCCTCGATGGCCTTGTACACGTCGGTGTCCTCGAACGGCATCGTGCCGCGGTAGGCGCCGGGCATCCGGTGGGCCGCCTTGCGGAAGTTGTCCACGCGTCCGAACTCTTCGCACTTGCGAAGCACGTCCGGGATCGTCACGGTGCGGTTCGTCTCCAGGCGGGGCAGCCAGAAGGCGTCCCGCAGGCTCACGGCGCGGAGCGCCACGGGCGTGATCGGATAGTCGGGGCCGGTGGAAGAAGGTGTGTTCATGATTTCAGTCCTGACAGCACGATGCCCTCGATGAAGTATTTCTGGCCGATGAAATACAGCGTGACGCAGGGCGTGATGGCCACGGTGCACGCTGCCATGATGGCTTTCCAGTCCGTGCCGAAGCCGGACTTGAAGTTCGCGAGGCCCTGCGAGATCGTGCTCATCTCCGTGCGGGACACGTAGATGAGCGGGCCCAGCACGTCGTTCCAGTACGTGATGAACGCGAACAGCCCCACGGAGATCAGCACGGGCTTGATGCACGGCACCAGCACGCGGAACAGGATCCGCACGTGGCCGGCGCCGTCAATCGTGGCCGCCTCGTCCAGGTCCCGGGGGATAGTCATGAGGAACTGGCGCACGAGGAAGATGTTGAACGCCCCGCCGCCGAGGAACGCCGGCACGATCAGCGGCACGTAGCTGTTGCTGAGGCCGAGGGAGCTCCACATGATGAAGATGGGGATGATGCACACCGCCACGGGCATCAGCATGCTCCCGAT
>DASRZR010000403.1:0-4362 GCA_035686185.1 Spirochaetia bacterium
GAAGACCTGCTCGGCCGGGAAGCGGCGTCCCTGCGGGAGCGTTTCGTGGCGTTCATGGCCGCGCTGTGGGAGTCCGGCCGCTACCGGCACCCGGTGCTCCTGTTCAGCTTCTTTGCCCGCAACGGCCGAACGGAGCTTGCCCTGCATGTCCTGCCGGAGATCATCCGGCGGAAGCTGGACGAGTGTGACCCGGCCGGCGCGGCGGCGTTCTGCGATCTGAAGTCGTTCGAGCTGGCCGTGGCGCCGAGCGCCGAGCAGGCGCGGGAGCTCGCCGCGGTCACCGTTCTCGGCCGGTTGCGCGCGGCACTGCTGGAGCGCAACGCCGAGGCGGCGGAAAGCGCCCAGGCGGACGCCAGGAAGTTGTCCGGGTTGGAGCTGCCGGGATCGCTTCGCGGTGAAATCCTCATCGAGCGTGGCAAGTATTTCCTGTCCCTGGGCAACGCGCTGGCAGCGCTGGATGAGATGAAGAAGGCGCTCCTGCTCTACCAGGAATCCCCGGGCCCGGCCGCGGGAGAGCCTCCCGCGCCGGCCGCCCAGCGGGGAGAGCGCGCCTGCTACCTGTGGCTTGGCGCGGCGATGCTCGCGGAGGGGCGGGTAGGGGAGGCCGTGGAGTACCTCTCCCTGTCCCAGAGGCTCTGCCATGAAGCGCATGACCCTACCGGCATGTTGTGGACGCTCGTGTACCTGGCGGACAGCTTGTTCGTGGCCGGGCGCTTCACGCAATGCCGCTCCGTCATCGAGGAGGGACTGGCCGCGGCGCGCCGCCTGTTCCGTCGGGAAGTGGAGCTGTACCTGCTGTTCCTCCGCGCGCGGACCGGCTTCCAGGTGGGCGGCTACGACGATTGCTCCCGCGACCTGCAGGCCGGGCTATGCCTGGCAGCGCTGTACTCCATGGACGATGCCAAGCCCGTGCTCCGTGCGTGGCTGGGCAGGACGCTGCTGCATGGAGACAGCATTGTGGCCGGCACCCGGCTCCTGGAGAGCCTTGCCACGCAGACCCGGGAGAGCCTGCTGTTCCTGGCGGAGGGCTGCCTGTTCTCCGGCGGGCTTGAGAACGCCAGCCTGTACATCGAGCGCGGGCTGGCACTGCCCGCGGAGACCCGGTTTGCGGCGCCGGAAGGCATCACCTGGCAGGACGGGTTCACGCCGGTGGAGGGCCGCTGTTTCCGGCTCAGCCGCGGAGGGACTCTCCTGCACCGGAGCCTGCTGGGCATGCGCGCGTACCTGCTGGGGATCCGCGGCTTCCGGGACGATGCCATCCGCGAGCTTCACCAGCTCACGCGCGGGCAGAAGGCCGTGGAGGAGGACCCCCGCTCGGCGTGGTTCAACTACCTGTACTCCCAGGTGCTTCCCGAGACCGGCTCCGACGAGGTGGATGACAAGGTGACCGTGCTCAGCAAGAGCCTGAAGACCCTGCAGGAGCGGGCCAGCCGCATCGACGGGCCGGCGGACAGGAGCTCCTTCCTCTGGCGCAACCGCTGGAACCGCAAGATCATGGAAGAGGCCCGGGAGAGGAAGCTCGTCTAGCGCGGCCGCGGAGCGGCCCGCGCGCCGGCGCCGGGAACGGTCCCCCGCCTATCCGAAGCTGGCCGCGTCGATCACCTGCCCGTTGCCCGTTCCCTCCACGGAAGAGACGTACGCCAGGGCCACGGCAGCGGCCGACGTGCCGATTGATTCGTCCATCTTGCGGGCGCGCAGCGTCTCCGTGACCCACGGCGGGCTCACCACGTTCACCCGGATCCCGCGAGGCATGTCCAGAGCCGCTGCCCGGACAAACCCTTCCAGGCCGGCGTTCACCAGGGACACCGCGGCGCTTCCCGGCATGGGCCGGGTGGCGAGCACGCCGCTGGTGACCGTGATCGATCCGCGGTCCTTCAGCCGGTCCCGGGCTACGCGCACCACGTTCACCTGTCCCATCAGCTTGTACCGGAGGGAGCGCGCAAAATCATCGTCAGAAAGATCCGAGAGAGGACCCCACCCGGCTCCGCCCGCGCAGCAGACAACCGCATCCACGTCCCGCACGCGGTCGAACAACGCCCGCACCGTCGCCGCGTCCTCTATGTCCACGGGTGTGTCGGACTTTCGCGATGCGCGGATCACCTCGTGACCGTGTTTCTCCAGCTCCCTTGTCACCGGCCCGCCAATGGTGCCGGTGGCTCCAATGACCACCACTTTCATGTCGCCCTCCTGTCCCCTGGCTCGTGCAGGCAAAGATAGTCATCCAGGTGCTCTGCGGCACCCCGCCACCGGCCGCCGCGGGTCTATCCGTCCGGCCATGCGGCGTGCTATACTTGTGGAAGTTCGACGTTGCCTTGGGAGGGGAACGATGGCCGAACAGCTCATTGTCAAGAATTTGCCCTTTATCAAGGTGCTTCCTGCCTGGGCACAGGAACTGTCCTACAAGTACTGCTCGAAGACCGCCAACCTCTACCTGCTCTCCGGGAACATCCGCGATTTTCTCCCCCACAAGATGAAGGAGGGGGAGTTCAACTTCGCGAAGATCCAGGACTACGTGTCCGAGGTCCTGTTCGGAAACCGTGACATCATCGTGTTCTACGACAGGTCCTCCGGCGTGAGCTTCTGCAAGCCCGAGATGAAGCATGACTACCTGGCGGCCATGAAGCACCTGTCACCCAAGGCGTCTCCCGGCAGCCTGCTGTCCCGCAACCCGGTGAGGGCGCTGGCCAACCTGGAGCGGTACTTCTACGCCAATATCAAGCACAACAAGCGCATCGTCCTCATCATCGATTACTCGGAGACGGTGGTCCCGAACACGGACATCTCCCGCTACACGGACGAGGACCGTTACTGCCTGGTCACGTTGAACCGCTGGGCCAACGATCCGATCTTCACGCAGGGGGACGTGTCCATCATCCTGCTCACGGAGAACCTGTCCGACCTGAACCCGACCATCGTCCGCTCCCCGAGCGCCATCAAGGTGAACATCCCCATTCCGGATGAGAAGGTGCGGGAGAGCTTCCTTCACTACCTGGAGCGCGGAGGCAAGCTGCTGCTGCAGGAGACGCTCACCGTCCCGGAGTTCGCCGCCATCACCAGCGGCCTGAACCTCGTGAACCTCAACCAGCTCGCCGCGGAGAGCTACCAGGAGGACCGCGAGATCACGCTGGAATACCTGCGGGAGAAGAAGAAGCAGATCATCGAGGCGGAAGCCGTGGGCCTGCTGGAGTTCCTGGAAAGCGAGCATGACCTCACGGCCGTGTCCGGGCACGACTTCGTGAAGAAGCGTTTCCGCAGCGCCGCGAAGGCCATCCGGGACAGCCGCTTCGACGTGCTGCCCATGGGATACCTCCTGTCGGGCCCGGTCGGGACCGGCAAGAGCTTCATGGTCAGCGCGTTCACCGGGGAGATCGGCATTCCCATCGTGAAGTTCCGCAACTTCCGCTCCAAGTGGCAGGGAGTCACGGAGAGCAACCTGGAGAAGATCCTGAACATCCTGAAGGCCATGGCGCCCGTCGGCGTGATGATCGACGAGGCGGATGCGTTCCTGGGCGACAGGAACCAGGAGGGGGACTCCGGGACGAGCAACCGGATCTTCGCGCAGATTGCCTCCTTCATGGGGAACACCGAGTACCGCGGCAAGATCATCTGGTTCCTCATCACCTGCCGGCCGGACCTGCTGCCCATCGACCTGAAGCGCCAGGGACGCGCGGAGGAGCACCTGGCCCTGTTCTACCCGGAGTCGATCGAAGAGAAGGAAGACCTGTTCGATACGCTGGTGAAGAAGCTTGGCCTGCGGATGCAGAAGACGAACGTGGCGGAGCTGTTCCGCCGGTACAAGTACGAGTTCTCCGGCGCCGACCTGGAAGCGGTCCTCATCCGGGCCAAGTTCCTGTCCGCCATGAACAACCACGTGTTCGTGACCAAGGGGGACCTGGAGGAAACCATCCGGGACTTCATGCCGCCGGCGTATCCGCACGAGATCGAGCTGCAGAACCTCGTGGCGGTGCTGGAATGCACCAGCCGCGAGATGGTGCCGAAGCGCTTCCGCGACATGAGCCGGGACCGGCTGGTCACCGAGATCAAGCAGCTCAAGGTCCTGCTGCACGAGCGGGAGTAGCGGTTCTTGCATTTCCCCTGCGCGCGCATACAATTGCCGGTGTGGCGAGCAGAACCATCACCATAGAACGCGCAACGCGGGAAACGCAGATCGCGCTCACGCTGGACCTCGACGGGCGCGCCGAACCGGACGTGAGCACGGGGCTGCCGTTTTTCGACCACCTCCTGTCCAGCATGTCGTTTCACGGCCGCTTCTCGCTGTCGATCAAGGCGCGGGGCGACCTGGAAGCGGTCCTCATCCGGGCCAAGTTCCTGTCCGCCATGAACAACCACGTGTTCGTGACC
>DASRZR010000404.1:0-9029 GCA_035686185.1 Spirochaetia bacterium
TGCCGCGCTGCCCGCAAATCACGGTACGGATCGGGATGCCCGGGGGGTGGCTCTCCGCGCCGGGGGTGACCTGCGTGGGGCCCGCCGGCGCCCCGTCATCACCGGACGCGGTGCTGGTGACCATGGGCCGCCACCACCTGCACGTCATGCGCCGTCCCGATTTCGTGCGCCTGTCGGGCGGCGGGGAGTCCCCGGTGTGCTTCCTGAACGCGGATCCCGAGGACGTGGAGAGGCTTGCCGTGACGCCCCAGGGGCGGGGCCGCGGGCTCACCCTCCTGAACGCGGTGAAGCTCCAGGATGCCGCGGTGGAGCTTGGTCCGGGGAAGGCCGTGCTGCTCTTCGAGCGCGTGAAGCCGCTGGACCGTGTGTTTCGGGACCTGGCCGGGCACGGGATCGCGTGCACCACCGTGGAGGACGCGCGTCCCTTTCTCCATGCCCTGCTGCTGTGGCAGCTCCTGTGGCTCCCGGTGGCAATGTGCAACACGACACTTCCCGTGTTCCTTTCCTTTGCCGAGGGGAGAGAGCTTGCGGCGGGGATCCTGTCCGAAGGCTTCCAGGCCATGGAAAAGGCGGGGCTGGAGTTGGCGCCCCTGCCGCTCATGGATCCGCGGGAGCTTGCCGTCCGGCTGGAGAAACGTCCGGAATCGTTCGCCGCGGACGTGGAGGAGCCGGACCGGGGATACAACAGCCTCCTGCAGAGCTACCTGGCCGGCAAGCCCAACGAGGCGCCCCGGTTGAACCGACGGATCGTGGAGATCGGCTCGGCAGCGGGCCTGCACCTGACCTGGAACTGGCGCATCCTGCAGAAGGTGAGCCGCGTTTCCGGGCTCGGGTTCTACCGGACGCCCGCGGACCTGCTTCGATCGCTCGCGTGAGGAGTGAGGATATGGAATCAGATCTGGCTCGAAAGCTTGAGACCGCCTGGAAAGGGCTCTCCGCGCGCACGCGGCGCCGGCCCCGGATCGGCGTGATCCTCGGCTCGGGCCTTGGCGCGTTTGCCTCCCAGGTGGAAGGGGACCAGGTTTCCTTCGACTCCCTGCCGGAGTTTCCCGTCCCGACAGTGGCCGGGCACTCGGGGTCCTTCCGGGTAGGGGACACTACCGTGGTCATGGCGGGACGCGTTCACTACTACGAGGGTCATCCCCTTCACGACGTGGTCCTTCCCGTCTTCCTGCTTCATCGCCTTGGCGTGCGCACGCTGATTGTCACGAACGCGGCCGGCGCGGTGAACCGGTCCTACAAGGTGGGGGAGCTGGTGCTCATCCGGGACCACATCAACTTCCAGGGCGCCAACCCGCTGAGGGGCCCGAACCCCGGAGAGGGGCCGCGGTTCCCCGACATGACGGCTGCCTACGACCCGAAACTGAGGGAGCTGGCCCGCTCGGTGTCGGAGGCGCCGCTGCACGAGGGCGTGTACGCCGCGTTCCCCGGGCCGTCGTACGAGACGCCCGCGGAGATCCACATGCTTTCCGTGATCGGCGCGGACCTCGTGGGCATGTCCACGGTGCCGGAGGTGACCGCCGCCGCCTACCTGGGCATGCGGGTGCTGGGCATCTCCTGCGTCACCAACATGGCGGCCGGCATCCTTCCGCAGCCCCTGGCCCACGAGGAGGTGATCCAGGCGGGGAAGGAGGCCGGGCCGCGCTTCGTGCGGCTCCTGTCGGGGATCCTCGGCCGGCTGGAGAGTGAGCCGGGTGCGGGCTGAACAGCGCCTGACCTCGGACGTCATCCAGAGGATCCGGGAGGCGATTGCCGACGCCGGCGGCAACGAAGTGTTCCTCGTCGGCCGGGCCGGGGAGGACGGGCGGATCGAAGAGGTCGCGGTGGGCGCCCGTGGCACGGAGGAGATGGTCCCGGTCCTCAGCCCGCATCTCGCGGAAGGGGACGCGATCCTGCACAACCACCCCTCGGGCGGTCTCCGTCCTTCGGGCGCGGACCTTGCCGTGGCGGCCCGGCTGGGCAACCAGGGGATCGGCTTCTACATCGTGGACAACGACGTGGAGGAGATCTACGTCGTGGCCGAGCCCGTGCTGGCCCGCGCGGCCGCGCCGCTGGACGAGGAGGAGCTGGCGGCGGGGCTGTCCCCCGGCGGCGCTCTGGCGCGCGTCTACCCGCTGTACGAGCGGCGGGAGAGCCAGACCCGGATGCTGCGGCAGGTCTGCCGCGCGTTCAACAACGATGAGATCTGCGCCGCGGAGGCCGGGACGGGCGTCGGCAAGTCCCTGGCCTACCTCGTTCCCGCGGTGGCGTGGGCGGTGAACAACGGCGAGCGCGTGGTGATCTCCACGGCCACGATCAACCTGCAGCAGCAGCTCGTGGAAAAGGACATCCCGCTCGCCAAGAGGGTGCTGGGAGAAGACCCGAAGGTGGTGCTCGTCAAGGGCAGGGGCAACTACCTGTGCGTTCACCGCCTGAACGAGGCCCTCGAGGAGATGGGGCTGTTCGACGAGGAGGACCCCGAGCTGCTGTCCATCCGCGAGTGGGCACGGACCACGGAGACCGGGAGCCGCACCGACCTCTCGTTCTACCCGGGAGACGAGGTGTGGTCGCGGGTCTGCTCGGAAGCGGATACCTGCCTGGGCCTGAGGTGCAGCCACCGGGAAGGCTGCTTCATCCTGAAGGCCCGGCGCGAGGCGTCCTCCGCGAAGATCCTGATCGCGAACCACCACCTGCTGTTCGCCGACCTGGCGCTTCGGCTCGGGGGGCCCGGCTTCGATGACCCGGCGGTCCTTCCGCCGTTCCGTCGCGTGATCTTCGATGAAGCCCACAACGTGGAGAAGGCGGCCACCTCGTTCTTCTCCCAGGCGTTCTCCCGTTTCACGGTCCAGCGCCACCTGCGCCGGCTGTACCGTCGGCGGAAGGGGCGGGTGACCGGCCACCTCCCGTCGCTCCTCCGCGTGGCGGGACGCACGCCGCGCGCCGCGAACATCGCCGGGCTGGTCCAGGCCGTGCAGGACGGAGCGGTGGCGCTGGACGCCGCTCTCCTGGGAGTGCTCGGCGATGAGCCCTCACGGCTCCTGGACGCCGCCGGCCTGGAGGACCTGCGGTCCGTCTGCGGCGCCGAGCTGGCCAACCTTTCGTTTGCAATCCGGGAGCTGTCGGAGGCCTGCGACGACCTGTTGGAGGCCGCCGAGGCTGCCTCGGGTCCCGTCCCCGCGGGCACTCGCGCTGCCGTGGGCGGGGCCGGCTCGGGACCGCCGGCGCAGGACGGCGTGGCATGGGACTGCCGGGTCCAGCTCACGCGCCTCGCGGGCATCGCGGACATGATCGACCGTTTCCGCCAGGGGGAGGCGGGGGAGAACGACGTGTTCTGGATGGAGACCGTGCGCACCAGCCGGTCGCGGGGACCCGCCGGTGACGAGGAGTCGGGTCAATCCGTGCGCATGGTCATCACGCCGCTGGACGTGGGTCCTCTCATGCGGGAGGCGGTGTTCGAGCCGTTGAAGACAGTCGTGTTCACTTCCGCCACGCTCACCGTGTCCGGCAGCTTCGATTACTGGGCGGGCCGCATCGGCCTTTCCGGGCAGGTGGAGCGCACGCGCGAGCCGGTGTTCGAAACCTTCCCGTCCCCGTTCGACTACCGCGAGCACGTCCTGCTGGGCGTGCCCACGGACGCGCCGGCCCCGGACTCGGGCGGACACCGGCAGTTCCTCTCCCGGTTCCTGCTGCGGTCTCTGCGCGCCAGCGGCGGCGCCGCGCTGGTGCTGTTCACCTCCTACGCGCTGCTTCGAGAGATGTACGCGGCGCTGCAGCCCGACCTTGCGCGGGACGGCATCCGCGTCATGAAGCAGGGGGACGCGGACCGCGCCCGGCTGATGGATGACTTTCGGGCGGAGCGCTCCAGCGTGCTGCTTGCCACGGACTCGTTCTGGGAAGGAGTGGACGCCCCCGGGGACACGCTGCGCATGGTGGTTCTCTGCCGGCTGCCGTTCCGTGTGCCTTCGGAGCCGGTGCTCCGGGCCCGCATGACGGCTATCGAGCAGCGGGGCGGCAACCCGTTCGGGGAGCTTTCCCTGCCGGACGCGGTGGTGCGCATGCGCCAGGGATTCGGCCGCCTCATGCGCCGCCACGATGACTCGGGGGTGGTGCTGATCGTGGATCCCCGTATCGTCACGAAATCCTACGGGTCCGTCTTCCTGGACAGCCTGCCGGACGCCCGGCGGCTCATCGCTCCCGCGGACGAGGTTCTGCGGGAGGTGGCGGCATTCTTCCGGTGAAAAAAAAGGGGAGACGGTGTTCCGTCTCCCTTTTCGATCGTCGGGCCTGTTCTACTGCTCGACCTTGGCGAGAACGTCTCCCGCCTTCAGGATGAGCTGCTCTTCCCCTCCCACCTTGATGGTGGTGCCGGCGTACTTGTCGTAGATCACCCGGTCCTTGGGCTTCACCTTGATCGCCTCGTCGTCACCCACGGCCAGGACGACGCCTTCCTGGGTCTTCTCCTGGGCGGTCTGGGGGATCAGGATCCCTCCTGCGGTCTTGGTCTCCGACTCCACCAGCTTCACGAGGATGCGGTCTCCAAGCGGTGTCACCTTCATGTCAGTTCTCCTCCCTTACGTTGTTCTGCTATGGTTCGACAGCGCACAGCACGTCGTGGTTGATTTCGCCGTCAATATAGCCACGAGGCCCCCTCATCGTCAAGAACGCCGGGGCCATTTGTGGACCCGCGTCCCCTGTTGCCGGGCCCGGCGGGCGGGAGTACCTTAGAACCCGGATGACGGAAGGAAAGTGGCTCCGGCACTACGATCGCGGCCTCGGCTCGCTGGCACGACATCGCCCCGTGGAGGCGGTGCGCGCCCTGCAGAACGCGCTGGAGGAGTGCCCTCCCTCGCGCTCGCGGGACCTGTACCAGATCTGCCTGTTCCTCGGCGTGGCCCTCCAGCGTGTCGGGTTTCCCCAGTCGGCGATCAAGAGCTGGGTGTCCTGCCAGCGGCTGAACAAGCGGGGGCCCACGCGCAAGATGCTCCGTCGCTACACGAACTGCTACGGCATGGAGCGCCAGGGTAGCTCGGATGCGGATGACTGGCAGGCGTTCTCTTCCATCCAGATCGCCCACTACCTTCTGGGAAAGAACAAGCGCGCCTTCTCCACGGAAGCGGAGCAGGACATGATCCTGGATCTCATCAAGGACTCGTGGATGGACCTCCATGCGTCTGGTGATCTTCGGCGTCTTTCCAGCTGTGAGAAACTTGCGGCGTTCCAGTCCGCCCGGATAGTGTTTCCGACCGTTGTTCTCTCCGACAGGGCCGCGGACAGCTCGATTATCGCCGTGAATTTCCACACAAAACAACGCGTCGCCCTCAACGATCGCTGCTCATGCGGGTCTGGAATGGCCTACATGACGTGCTGTGGGCGCACTCCTGGGAGGGAAGAGCTCCTGAGTGGTAGTTTTTGAGCCACTTTTCCCAGGATTATGCAATAGTGTGTCGAATTGATACAATAAACTGATATAGAAGTATTCCTGTCAACTATCCGATTTAAAGTATTTATCCACAAGGATTTAGGAGTCGCATCCTCAAGACCCTTGGCATGTTCCTTGCTTGGACTGTCCTCAAAGAGGTGGAGCATGAGCACTGCAGTCGCAATCGACAGGGAGAAGAGGACTTCAAGGGCAGATGAGAACATCCTCTCTCTCTACCTCAAGGAGATCAACAAGATACCGCTCCTCACACGGGAGGAAGAGGAGAGGCTGGCGCGGCGCGCCGCCAAGGATGACAAGCTGGCCAAGGAGAAGCTGATCCGGGCCAACCTCCGTTTCGTGGTCAACGTTGCCAAGAAATACCAGAACCAGGGCCTTCCCCTCGCGGACCTGATCAGCGAGGGCAACATAGGTCTCATGAACGCCATCGAGCGCTTCGACGTGGAGAAGGGATACCACTTCATCTCCTACGCGGTGTGGTGGATCCGCCAGGCCATCCTGAAGGCCATCTGCGAAAAGTCGCGGATGATCCGCCTGCCGCTGAACCGGGCCAACGAGCTGGTGCAGATCGAGAAGGTCCGCAAGGACCTCCAGGGAGAGCAGTTCCTGGTGTCGGAGACCGACATGATCGCCAAGAAGCTGGACCTGGACCGGGAGCACGTCTCGGACCTGCTGAACATCTCCCGGGAGCTGATCTCCCTGGACACGCCGGTGTACTCGGAGAAGGACTCCTCGCTGCTGGGCGACTTCGTGGAGGACAAGAATCACTCCGCTCCGGACGACGTGGCCATCTCCAACTCGCTGCAGCAGGACATCAACGGGATCCTGAAGAGCCTTTCCCAGAAGGAATCGGAGATCGTCCAGTACCGCTTCGGCCTCAACGGGAAGCGCCCGATGTCCCTGAAGGAGATCGGCAGCATGTACAAGCTCACCAAGGAGCGCATCCGCCAGATAGAGAAGAAAGCCATCAAGCGGCTGCAGCACCCGTCACGCAGCCACACGCTGCGCGCCTACATGTAGAAAGCAGTTCCGGGCGATGACAGGGCCGCCGGCGGGCAACCGCTGGCGGCCCTTTTTCATTCTCCGGCGATCTTCTTCCAGGCCGACTTGAAGTCGGGCACGAAGTCCGTGTCCTCGGCGGGCGCCGACAGGCGGTCTGCCGGCAGCTCCTCCAGGAACGGCGAGGGGAAGGCGTCCACCGGCTTGCCCATCCGTCGCCGGGTGGCGCAGTGGCTCAGGAACAGCCGCTTGCGGGCGCGCGTGATGGCGACGTAGAACAGGCGGCGCTCCTCCTCCAGGTTCGCGTCTGCCTCCTCCACTGACCGGGCGTGCGGGATGATGTCCTTCTCCACGGCGGCCAGGAACACCACGGGGAACTCCAGGCCCTTGGCCGCGTGGATGGTCATGAGGTTCACGCGTCCTCCCTGGTCCCGGTCATCCAGGTCGTCCCGGCTGGCCAGCGCGACCCGGTTCAGGTAGTCGAACAGGCTGGGGTCCGTCTGGTCGGGGTCCTCCTCGAAGTCCGCCACGGAAGAGATCAAGGACTCCACGTTGCCATACTTCCATTTCACCACGTCCCGGTCCTTGGCGTCCCTGTTCTCCACCACCAGGTGCTCGAAGTAGTCGATCTCTTCCACCAGCTCGCGCAGCGTCCCGGTGAGCTTGCCCTTGCCTCCAGACAGGAACTTGGCGCGGGTCTCCTGCATCAGCTCCACGAACTCGGCCGCGGCGGTCATCGCTTTCTCCTCGATTCCCAGGCCGGGCTGGTGGCCCAGGGCCGCGAGGGCGGAGAACAGCGAGCAGCGGCGGGAGCCGGCCAGCTCCGCGGTGTGCTCCAGGAGCTTGCGCCCGATGCCTCGCCGGGGTGTGTTGACCACCCGCAGCAGGCTGACGTCGTCATCCGGGTTGGCCGCGAGCTTCAGGTAGGCCAGCATGTCGCGCACCTCCTGCCGCTCGAAGAAGCTCATGCCGCCAGAGACCACGTACGGGATGTTCTCCTTGCGGAAGATCTCCTCGATGGCCCGGGTGAGGTGGTTGGCCCTCAGGAGCACCCCGAAGTCCTCGAACCGAAGCGAGTCACGGATCATGAGCGTGCGGATGCGGGAGGCGATGTACTGCGCCTCCTCCAGCTCCGTTTCCGCGGCATGCACCTCCACGAGCTCGCCCTCCGCAAGCCCCGTCCACAGGTCCTTCTTCTTGCGCTGCGTGTTGCGGGAGATGAGCGCGTTGGCGGCGTCCAGGATCGTGCGGCTGGACCGGTAGTTCTGGCTCAGCGTGATCACGCGCGCCCCGGGGAAGTCCCGCTCGAACAGCATGATGTTCTCGTAGCTGGCTCCCCGCCAGGAATAGATGGACTGGTCGTCATCTCCCACTACACAGACGTTTCCCCTCGGGCCCGCCAGGTGCTTCATGAGCTCGTACTGGGCCCGGGAGGTGTCCTGGAACTCGTCCACGAGAATGTAGCGGTAGCGCTCGTTGTAGGCCGCTCGGACCTCGGCGTCCTTCTCCAGCAGCGCCAGGGGAAGCATGATCAGGTCGTCGAAATCCACCGCGCTGTACAGGCGCAGGCTCTTCTCGTAGGCGGTGTACAGCGGCTTGACGTGCCGGTTGTCGTTGTTCCACTCCACCCGCCGGGTCTTGACCGCCGATATCACCTGGGCGGCGGCCTGCAGGTCGATGCCTTCCGCTTTCGGCCCCATTTCCCGGGCGGTGTCACGCAGCAGGACGGCCTGGTCCTGAGAGTCATAGATGCTGCAGGAGGCCCGGTAGCCCAGCTTCGCATGCTGTTCTCTCACGATCCGGGCGCCAAGGGCGTGGAACGTGCAGACTGTCAGCGCGGCAAGCCGCTGCGGCACCAATTCACGCACCCGGTGGGCCATTTCCCGGGCCGCCTTGTTCGTGAACGTGACGGCAAGTACCTGGGACTGGGGCACGCCCTTTTCCAGGAGCCGTGCGATCCGGCAGGTGATCACCCGTGTTTTCCCCGATCCAGCGCCGGCAACGATGAGCAGAGGGCCGTCAGTGGTTTCCACCGCCTCTGCCTGCTGGGGATTGAGAGGGAATGAGCTCTTAGTCATCGTCTTTGATAGGATTTCGTGGACAGCAAAACGTATCGGTGACGGTTTGACACTGCCACCAGTGGTGGCCTACAATCCGTGGCATGCACTTGTTTTCGCCTTTCTGCCCGAGCTGCAGGGAGAATCTGGCGCGCAATGGAGATTCTTTCACCTGCTCTCGATGCGGAAGGGTGTACCCCCTCAAGAACGGAATGGTCGATTTCCTTACGTCTCTTCCCCTCACGGAGCCCCAGCAAATAGTACAGAAGACCTTTGACGCCGTGGCGCCCTCCTACGACAACGGGATCGTGCGCCTTGTGGAGAGCCTTTCCTGCCCCTGGGGAAGCTACACGGCCAAGCTGGAGGCCTTCATGTCCAACGCCACGGGGAAGGTCATCCTCGACGTGGGTTGCGGAACGGCGTTCCCTGTCGGCTCTTTCGTGCCCGCAAGCTCGATTTACCTCGGGATGGACATTTCCGCGGAGATGCTGGGTCACGCTGGAATGCTTCTCGGCGAGAACCTGAACTCCGCCCTGTGGAACATAGACGCGGAGAGG
>DASRZR010000405.1:0-5344 GCA_035686185.1 Spirochaetia bacterium
GCCGTTCGTGCCCTGGATGCCAAGGCCCTGGGCCGTCATCGTCCCGATGGTGACCCGCACGCGCTGGTCCATGTTCGCGCCGATGTGCAGCCACAGGCTGGCGGTCACCACGTTTTCTCCCGTGGCGCGCGCGAAGCGGCCGGTGAGCATGTTCATGCCGTTGAACTGCGCGTGGGAGGCGATGCGGTTGACCTCGTTGACCAGCTGGGACACTTCGACCTGGATCTGCATGCGATCCTCGTCGGAGTAGATCCCGTTGGAGGCCTGCACGGACAGCTCGCGAAGGCGCTGCAGGATGTCCTGGCTCTCCTGGAGGTAGCCCTCCGCCGTCTGGATGAAGGAGATGCCGTTCTGCGCGTTCTGTCCCGCCATCCGCAGTCCGCGGATCTGGGACCGCATCTTCTCGGACACCGCCAGGCCCGAGGCGTCGTCGCCGGCGCGGTTGATCCGCATGCCCGACGAGAGCCGCTCCATGTCCTTGTCCGACGCCATGCTGTTGAACTTCAACTGGCGGTCGGTGAACAGGGCGCTCATGTTGTGATTGATGATCATCGAATCCTCCTTGAATCGATCGTGGGCCCCGGACGTCCCTGTCCGGGTCTTGTCCGTCTAGATGGTCGGTGGATTCGGACGCTCCTTGAGCACTTTCGACGAGCGCGACGGCGTGCTACATTCCCCCTCACATGGCGCAGATGAGCCGACTGGAGGAGCTGTCCAAGGAGCTGCCGGAGAAGGAGCGCAAGGCGCTGCTGGAGCGCATCGGCCGGCGGCTGGAACGGGAGGAGGGGGAGGAGGCGGTCGCCGTCGAACTGGAAGACGACGAGCGGCAGAAGATCATCTCCTTCGAGATGAAGAAGGCCTCTTCCTGGGATCGCTTCCTGATATGGCTGCGGACGTTCTTCTCGGGCCGGGCCCGCGAGCAGGTGTTCCTCGACATCCGCCTGCGCCATATGAAGGCGCACATGCGCACCGCCTACCCCGGGATCACGGGGTTCGATACCCGGGACCTCTCCGTGAAGTTCGCCCGCAAGCTGTACGACGTGTACGTGGCCGCCCAGCCGGTGCTCGGCCCCTATCATGCCCTCTCGTCGGACAAGGGCGTGCGGGGGGGAGCCTATTCCTGGCTGGTGGAGCAGAAGCTTCCCCACAAGAAATCGACCCTGGATGACTTCGTGCCGGTGAGTGAAATGGAGGAGATCTACTCCGAGACGGGGCAGACGGAGGAGATCCGCAAGAAGCTCTCCCTGCGCCTGAACGACTACGTGCGGTCCATACCGGAGAGCCTGCTGCTGGAGCTGGAAGAGCAGGTGAAGCTGCACCTCTGCCTGACCCGCCTGGCCGGCTTCCCCTTCGCGTCCCTGTTCCGCTACTTCAACTGGGTGCTGGGGGACACGCTGTATCCCAAGTACCCTCCCTTCGAGGCCGCGCCGGTGATGCTGACGCTGGACCTCCTGGAGCGCCTGCTGGTGACCCTCGCCCTGGTGAGCAGGAGCGCGCCGGAGTACCTGTACGCGGAAGAGCCGCTGGCCTACTACTTCCTGCTGCGCGCCGGGCAGAAACCATCCGCCACCGCCACGGCGGAGAACGAGCGCGTGGCCTCCGAGCTGGCGCAGCACCGCGCCGACGTCATGGAGCTGGCGCGCCAGGTGGCCGGCTTCGAGACCGCCGTGCCCCTGCTGGACCTCCTGCGCTATTTCCGACGGGATCCGTGGTTCCAGCTCGTGCCCAACCCGCCCCGCCTGTACCTGCGCAGCCTGTACTTCAACACGTTGAAGCAGCGCGTCTCGGATGAGCTCACCGAACGGCTGGTGTCAGTGAAAGAGCGCGTGATCGACCGAAAGATCGCGGAGCTGCTCAAGGGACAGCGCACGGAGCTGGAGCACTTCCGGGAGGACCCTCAGTTCGACTTCCGCAAGCTGGGCCTTCCGTACTTCACCTGCACGCGCAGCCTCTTCCTCGTGCTGAACTACCTGCGGCAGGAGTTCAAGGGCGCCACCCAGGAAGCGGCGCAGATCGTTGCCACCGTGGCGCTGGCGAACAACCGGATCATCCAGAGCCGCCTCTCCCAGCACGTGGCCGGGCTGGAAGACCTGGAGGCGCGCATCGCGGCCTTCGACCACTCCCTTTCCCCCGACGAGGAGGACGGCAAGCAGATGGGCCGCTACCGGGTGGGCGTGGCCACGGACCTCACGCTGCAGAAAGGCTACCGGTCCCTCGTGGGCGCGAAGGACCGGGAGGCGCGCGAGCTGGTGGAGAAGGGCCGCGAGTACCTGGGCGGCGTGCGGCAGATCTTCGACGATATCCGGCTCAGCACGCTGGAGAACACGCGCTCCCTGATGAAGACGCTGCACCCCCACCGCGGGCGGCAGCAGACGCTCGGGCAGATTCTCAACGCGCGCACGGAGTCGATCATCGCGTTCCTCAAGCTGCTGGATCAGCTCCTGGAGATCGAGAAGGGTTCCTGAGCCACGAGCTCCCGCAGCCTGCGCGCGGTCTCCCGGGGGTCCTCCACGAGGACGCGGCGTCCGGCGATCAGGTCCGCGATGCCGGTCTCCCGCGGGTAGCGGGGAATGATGTGCAGGTGAAGATGCCCGATGGAGGCGCCGGCCGAGGCGCCCATGTTGTAGCCGATGTTGTAGGCATGGGGAGTGCAGGCCCGGTCCAGGATGCCCAGCAGCCACCGCTGCAGCGCGGCAAGGCGCGTCTCCTCTTCCGCGGTCAGCTCCCGGACATCCTCCACGTGACGGGCGGGGTACAGGAGCAGGTGACCCGGGTTGTACGGGTAGAGGTTCGCGGAAGCGACGAACAGCTCGTCGCGCCAGATGCTCAGGTCCACCACCTGCGGGTTCCTGTCCCGGGCGAGGCACAGGATGCAGCCGGCCGGGTGACGTCCCCGCACGTAGGCCATCTTCTCGAAATTGAAGAAGTACCCGTCGTTGCTCACCCCGCGTTTCTCTCCTATACTCGGCGGCGCATGAAAGGATATTCCTTTCTATTCCACCTGTCCAGTTTTGCCGGCCGCGCGGTGGTCTTCTTCTTCCTCACGTCCGTGCTTTCCCTGTTCCTCTACGTCCTGGGCAACTACCAGGACTTCCTGGACTCGACGCAGTTTCTGCTCCTGGGGGCCCTGCGCGTGACGCTGAGCCTGCAGCTCATTTCAAGCGTGTGGCTTGCCGGTTTCCTGGTCTACCGCAGCGCGCGGGAACACCGCGCGTTCATCGCGCGCTGGGTGCTGCTCGCGCTGTCCTTCTGCGTCTCCGCCGTGCTGCTGGCGGCGCTGCGCATGGTGCAGCAATGGCTGCACGCCTGAAAACTCGTTATACTCCGGTTCGATGATCCCCTTCACGCTCGAGATGCCCGGGTCCGTGACGTTCGGCTCCGGATCGCTTTCCCGCCTGTCCGACGTCGTGCGGGAGCGGGGCACGCGCGTGACGGTGCTGAGCGGCAGCCGGTGGCTCGCCGGGAGGGAGGCGGCGGCAAGGGCCCTCGCCGGGTGCGCGGTGCAGGAGCACGCCTGCCGGCCGGGCGAGCCCAGCGTCTCTTCCGTGGCAGAGGCGGCGGCCGCCGTGCAGGCGTTCCGTCCCGACGTCATCGTGGCGGTGGGCGGCGGCGCGGTGCTGGATACCGCCAAGGCCGTGTCCGCGCTGGTGCGATATCCGGGTTCCGCGGAGCGCTTCCTGGAAGGGCTGCCCGGCTGCGCGCCCGTTCCCGGGCCGGGCATCCCCTGGATTGCCGTGCCCACAACGGCCGGCACGGGAGCGGAGGTGACGAAGAACGCGGTCATCAAGGCCGAATCCGTGCGGGTGAAACGGAGCATGCGCTCGCGCCACCTGCTCGCCCAGGCGGTGATCGTGGACCCGGAGCTGACGCGTTCGCTGCCGCTTGCGGTCACCGGCACCTCCGGGTTGGATGCGTTCACCCAGCTCATCGAGGCCTACGTGAGCCGGTCCGCCACGCCGCCGGTGAAGTCACTGGTGGAGGGGGCGTTCGCCGGGATGTGGGAAGCGCTGGACGGGCTGCCCCGGTCTCTCGATGACCTTGCGCTCCGGGAGAAGGCCTCCTATGGCTCCCTGGTGAGCGGGATTGCCCTGGCCAACGCCGGGCTGGGTGCGGCACACGGCTTTGCCGCTGCCGTTGGGGGGATGTTCGACGTCCCGCACGGGCTGGCCTGCGCCGTGTTCCTGCCCGCCGTTCTTCACGCGAACCGGGACGTGATCGGCAACGAGGTTGGCCGGCTGGTTTCCCGGCTCGGGAAGACGTCGGGCAACGACCCGGTGGGGTGGCTGGCTTCCGAGTGCGCGCGCATGCTGGGAGCGTTCGGACTCCCGTCGGACCTGCGCGGATTCGCCATCCCGCGGGAGAAAGCCGGGGAGCTGGCAGAGAAGTCATCCGGGTCGAGCATGAAGGGAAATCCGCGGGAGATTCCGATGGAAGAACGGCAGGAGATCCTCCTCCGCCTCCTGTAGGAGGCGGGAGCACGCCCATGGTCCGTGCAGTACGCGGCGCCATCCAGCTCTCGGAGACCACCGCCGCGGCGATCGAGAAGGCGGGAACCCGGCTCGTGACCGAGATGCTGCGCCAGAACGAGATTGCCGAAGATCACATCGTGAGCATCCTGTTCTCCGTCACGGACGACCTCACGGCCGCCAACCCGGCCACCGGCCTGCGCCGCAGCGGTTTTGCCGCCACGCCCCTGTTCTGTGCCCAGGAGGCACGGGTGGAGGGGGCGATGCCGAGGGTGATCCGCGCTCTTCTCACCTTCGAAGCTGCCGGCAGCGGCCGGCCCGTGCCGGTCTACCTGGACGGCGCGGAGCGTCTGCGCCCCGACCTCGGTGGCGGATCGGCATCGGGACAGGCGCAGTGAGCCCTCTTTCCGTCTGGCACGTGGCGCGTGAATACGCCGGCCTCGCTGAAGCCGGCGGCGTGAAGGACGTGGTGCGCGGCCTGGCAGAGGCCCAGGCCCGCGCCGGCCTGGCCCCGGTGGTGGTGCTGCCCCGGTACGGCTTCATGCGGATGGAGGATCTGGCCCGCTCGCCGGTCGCGAGCTTCACGGTCTCCCTGCCGGACCACGACCGCGGAAACCAGTTCTTCCCCGAGCCGGTGCAGGTGCAGGAGGCATTGGTGGCCGGGGTCCGGCTCCTGCTGGTGGAAAGCCCGCGCTACTCTGCGCTGCGGGACGTCTACACCTACACCCCGGAGGATGAGCGGGAAAATCACTGGAAGAAGAAGGGCACCGGGCACTGGGATACCCACCAGCTCAACGTGCTGCTGCAACGCGCGGTGCTGGAGACGGCCCTTGCACTGGGATCAGCGCCGGATGTCCTGCACTGCCACGACGGGCACA
>DASRZR010000406.1:0-15835 GCA_035686185.1 Spirochaetia bacterium
CCCCTGCTCGGCGGCAAAACGCTCGCGCAGGTAGCTGTTGGCAGCCACCCCGCCGCCGGCAACGATGCGCCGAAGCCCCGTGTCCGTGGCAGCGGCCAGCGTGCGGTCCACCAGGATGTCGATGGCGGCTTTCTGGAAGGAGGCCGCGATGTTTGCGAGGCTCTTTTCCGACTTACCGTCCCAGAACTGCTCGCTCTGGTGGATGACGGCTGTCTTCAGGCCCGAGTAGGACACGTCGTAGTAGGCCTCCCCCTTGTGCAGGGAGGGATGGGGGAAGCGATACGCCTTCGGGTTGCCGGTTCGGGACAGCTTGTCGATGGCCACGCCACCGGGAAAGCCGATGTCGTAGAACTTGGCCACCTTGTCAAAGGCCTCCCCCACCGCGTCATCGATCGTGGTTCCCAGGACCTGGATGCTGTCGTAGCGCTCCACGCGGGAAATGATCGTGTGGCCGCCGGACACAAGGAGCCCGAGGAAGGGGTACTCGATCTCCCGCTCCAACTGCGGGGCGTAGAGGTGAGCCAGGATGTGGTCCACACCCACCAGGGGCCGGTCCAGGGCCCATGCCAGCCCCTTGGCAAACGAGAGACCCACCAGCAGGGAGCCGATGAGACCAGGCCGGCAGGTGACCGCCACCGCGTCTATTTCCCGCTCGGAGACGCCGGCCGTGGCAAGGCAGTCATCCACCACCGGGCGGATCCACTCCACGTGCTTGCGGGAGGCGATCTCGGGCACCACGCCGTAGTACGGCTTGTGGAAATCCACCTGGGTGAGAACGATGTTGCTGAGGATCCGGCGGCCGTCCTCCACCACCGCGGCCGAGCACTCATCGCAGGAGCTTTCAATCCCAAGAACCTTCACGGCAGGGCAGTCCTTTCGCGACGGGAAAGGACCTGCGAAAGCCGGGCAAAATGGATGCCGCGGGCCGCAAGCGTCCCTTCCGAGGCGCGCAGTATATCGGCGACCACCCTGTTTTGTACATGACCGATGGCTACCGCCGTGCCGCGTGCCAGCGCCTCTTCTGCCACGCGGGAAAGCCAGGAGGAGACCTGGTCCGGCGTGGGCTCATCGTCCAGGAACACGTCACGCTGGAGGATCGGCATACCGAGGTCCTGGGCCACGCGGGGACCGGCAGTCGCCGCCGTGGTGCGGCTGTCGATGAACAGCTTGCCCTGCTCCTTGAGCCAGCCCAGGACTGTCCGCATCACCGCCTCGTCCGCGGTGGCCCGGGAGCCCATGTGGTTGTTCATCCCCAGGGCGCCGGGGACGGAGGCAAAGTCCGCCTCGAGCTGGCGTCGGATCTCCTCGGGCGTCTCGTCGGTGAGAATGGCGCCCGCTTCCACCCGCTCCCCGCCGTCCGGCTCCATGGGCACGTGGACAATCAAGTCCTTTCCCGCCTCCTTCACGCGACGTGCCGACTCCGTGCTGTTCGGGAGGTTGGGGATCACCGCCACGGTGAGGGGAATCGGCAGCGCCAGGAAGGAGTCCAGCTCCTTCAGGTTGTATCCCGCGTCATCGATGATGATCGCAAGCATCCCCCGCTCCTCCGGCTGGGGACGCTCGGGAGGCGTCGCGGAGACCGGGGCCGGCCTCGGAGCGGCAGGCTCCGGCGGCCAAGGGGTGGCCGGCGCCGCCTGAACCGGCGCCGGGGGCGGTGCCGCGGGAGGCGGGGACGGCGGGCACGCTGCCAGGAACGCCACGACGGCGGCGCAAAGCGCGAGAGACAGGACGGCAACGAAACGGATGGGAGGGATGGGGCGCCGGCGTGCCCGGGAACGAGGCCTGGCCACCCCGGCTACTCGCGGAAACGGATCAGCTCAGGCGATGACATACTCCTTCAGTTCTTCGGAGAAGCTCCTCAGTTTCTTGAGGGCGCGCATCTCGATCTGCCGCACCGTCTCCGGGGAGATGCCCAGCTCATCGCCAATCTTCTTCAGCGTGTAGCGCTTGCCGCTCACGAAGGAGAAGCGGTACAGCAGGATCTGGCGCTCCTTCTCCTGGAGGTCACCAAGGAAGCGCATCGTGTCTTCCTGCAGCGTCTTCTTCATGAGGCTGCGCCCCGGATCGAATGAGGTGTCCTCCACCACGTCGTGCAGGCTGCCGGACTCGGAGGACAGCGTGGTATCCAGGGAGACGACCGCGGTGCCGGAGTTGATGATGGAGGCTACCTCCTCCTCCTCCAGGCCGATCTCCTCCGCGATTTCCTGCAGGGACGGCTCCCGCATCAGCACCTGGGAAAGGTTGTTGTACACCTTGTTGATGCGGCGCAGCTTCTCCTCCTGTCGGTGGGGCAGGCGGATCGCGCGCTTCTTGTTGGACAGCGAGCGCACGATTGCCTGCTTGATCCACCAGGAGGCGTACGTGCTGAATCGGACTTGTCGTTTGAAGTCGTACTTCGAGGCAGCCTTCATCAACCCGAGGTTGCCTTCCTGGATCAGGTCCAGGATGGAAACCTCCGGGGTCAGGTAGTTCTTGGCGATGCGAACCACGAGGCGCAGGTTCGATTCGATCAGGAGCCGGCGAGCGTCTTCGTCTCCCGCCTGTATCCTGCGCGAGAGATCCAACTCCTCCTCGAACGTGAGGAGCTTCGCCTTCTTGATCTGATCGAAGTAGGCTTTGAGGTTATCATCCGGTGAGGTCGATAACTCTCGTTTTCTGCTCATCCTCGGCTCCACGTAAAGAAAAGCAAGAGCCGTGCCAACACCTTCGTGTACCGCTTCCAGTTATTTACTTCATGGGTAAGAAGATAATCAAGGATACCCTTTGAAGGCCCGGTCAGACTGGCTTTGTGTATGATTTTGAATACAGCCCGTCAGTATTATTTCGATGAAAGCTGCCGGTAGATCATGTCCGAAAGGCCGAACTGGGCAGTTGCCGCCATCTTCTTGGCATACTCATCATACAGCATGTCCTCGTAAACATCCTGTCCCAGCCCGCCGCCCAGCAGGTCGTCTTCCTTGTGGATGGTCTTGCGCATCACGTCCAGCATCTGCTTGATGAAAAGCGCCTCGAAATCCTGGCTCACCTTGTACAGCTCGCTTTTCTTGTCTACGGGCTGGCGCACCGTGCGGGAGGCTGCCGTGGGGTAGACGTGGTTGTTAATGATAGTAGGAATCTGCATCCCGAGCCTCCCTTTACATGACGACCAGCGTGCCGAACAGGGCCCCGGCCTTGTCCACCGCCTGGAGGATACCGATGATGGCGTCCGCCTTGAGACCAACTGCCTTCAGGGCCGCCACGAAGTCGTCCACGGTCGTTGTCTCTCCGATGACGAACACGTCCGGCGTTGCGGTCGATCCGCTGCTGGTGCCGCTCCCCCCGCCTGCCCCGCCTCCCACCGTCACGCGGGCCGATCGGTAGGATACCGCCACCTTCCCGATTCTCACCTTGTCCCCCATGACGATGACGCCGTTGGCAGCGTTGATCACCACCCGGCCGTCGCTGTCCGGAGTCACGGTGAGCGCCTCCAACTGCGCGAGGAAACCCACGGGATCGGCCTGGTTGGCCTGCGGGAGCTGCACTTCGATGAGCGAGGCGTCCCGGCTGGTGACCGTGATGCCGCTGAACGCCGCCTGGATGGCCTTCTGGACCGCGCTGGCGGTCACGAAGTCGGGGTTGCGCAGGACGATGGAAAGGACGTTGTTGGCCACGAACTGGCTGACGACTTCCTTCTCCACGATGGCCCCCTCGCTGATGGCGCCGACCGTCCGGGAGCCGTTGGGATCCAGCGTGGTGAGCACCTTGCCCTGGGCCACGGCGTAGACCTGGCCGTTTGCCGCCTGCAGGTTGGCCTGCAGCAGGATGCCCTGGTCCAGGTCCCGGGCGTCCCCGATGCTGGACACGTCGACGTCCAGGCGGTCCCCCACCCGCGCAAACGCCGGAAGCTCGGCGCTCACCATCACGACGGCCGTGTTCTTGGTCCGCACGTCCGCCGGCGCCACCGTCACGCCGAAGCTGGAGACCAGGGACGCCAGGGAGTTGCGAAGCAGGGCGGAGCTCTGGGAGTCTCCCTTGCCGTTGAGGCCGGTCACGAGGCCAAGTCCAAGGAGCTGGTTGCCCCGTACCCCCTGGATCGTGGCGATGTCCTTGATGCGTACCGCGGGAGCGGCCGCCACGCCGGCGGAGACCGCTGCTGCCAGCACAAGCGCCGCGGCAGCGAGCTTACGGGAGGTCAACCTGCACCGCCTTTCCTTCCACCAGGCGCCCGGTGAACGTCTTCTGGCTGTCGGGGACCAGGACGCTTACCGTGTCTCCTACCGAGGCGCTGGACAGCGCTTTCCCCGGCATCTCCACGGTGATGGGGCCGCGTCGGAACAGCACGCGCACCGCGGAGCTTGACCTGACAGCGGTGCCGGGGTCCGGCGCGGCGCTCGGGCCGGACGCAGCCGCCGGCAGGGAGACACGCCCGGACACCGAGCTGCCGTCCGACCCCGTGAGTGTGAAGCTCACCTCCACGGCCTGCGCTGTGCGAACGGTTTGGAACACGGGCGCGCCGTCCTGCGGCGGGTTTCCCCGGAGGCTGCCGAGCGTGAAGGAAAAGTCCACGCGGCTGTCGGAGAAGAGATTCTGGGCGATGAGGTAGTCCGCCAGTCTCGCCAGGAGGTATCCCTCGCCTTCCGCGGACGTTCCCTGCGGCACGAGCAGGCTCCAGGAGCCTACGAGGATCGCGTCCGTCCCGAAGACCGCTTCGAGCTGGGACTGGTACCGGCTGGCGGGCAGGTACTGGAGGCTGTCCCCGAGCACGGTGGCGCTGTGCGAAAGGGCTTCCTGCGCCGGGGCGGAAACGGGACCCGGGCTGTGAACGAGCGCGCCCAGGCTGACGTTTCCGGACGGGGCCACGACCACGCGGTTCACGTACAGCGTGGTGCCCACGGTCCCGCCGGCGGCGGTCGCCTGGGCGCCGGCCCCCAGGAGGAACGCGGCACACAGGACGGGAATCAGACGGACCGCCGCTCTCATCGCGGGACGCTACCTCTTGAGGGACGTGGCCGTTGCCAGCATGGAGTCAGAGGTCTGGATGGCGCGGGAGTTCAGCTCGTAAGCCCTCTGCGCCACGATCATGTTCACCATCTCCTTGACCACGGACACGTTGGACATCTCCAGGAACTTCTGCTGGATCTTGCCCATGCCATCGAAGCCGGGACGGCCGGGGATGGGGTCCCCCGTGGCGTTCGTCACCTTCAACAGGTTCTGGCCGATGGCCTGGAGGCCCGCCGGGTTCACGAAGCGGTACAGCTCCATCTGGCCGACCTCCACCGGGTCGTCACTGCCGGCCACCTTGACCGTGATCCGGCCGTCCTGCGAGATGCTGAGGCTGTCCGCTACGAAGCCTTCCGGCAGGATCACCTCGGGAGAAAGCTTGTAGCCGTCCGAGGTCACGAGCTGGCCGTTGGAGTCGATCTTGAAGGAACCGTCCCGGGTGTAGGCGTAGGTGCCGTCGAACTGGACCACCCGGAAGAAGCCCTCTCCCTCGATGGCCATGTCCCCGGTGTTGCCGGTGGACTGCAGGGCGCCCTGCGTGAAGATCTGCTGGGTGGCGCCGGGCATGACGCCGTGGCCCACCTGCACGCCCGTGGGCACCACGGTGGCCTCCGTGGCCGGCGTGCCGGCCAGCTTCTGCGTCTGGTAGAGCAGGTCCTCGAAGTCGGCCCGCATCTGCTTGAAGCCGGTCGTGTTCACGTTGGCCAGGTTGTTGGAGATCGTGTCGATGTTGAACTGCTGCCCGGTCATCCCGGAGGCCGCCGTCCACAGTGAGCGCATCATACTTTCACCACCTCATTCCACAGCTTGCCGATGAGAGAGTCCTCGGTCTGGATCGTCTTCTGGTTCGCGTCGTAGGCGCGGTTGACTTCTATCATCTCCACCATCTCCTGGACGGGGTTCACGTTGGCCCCCTCCAGGAAACCCTGCCGCAGCTTGGGGCGGGCGCTCGCGATGACCTGCGCGTCCCCGGACTCGTCCGTGGTCTTCCAGTAGGAGTCCCCCTGCTTCTGCAGGTAGCGCTGGCGCTTCACGTCCACGATGCGAAGCCGGTCCACGCGCTCGATGTTGTCCCACTGGTTCTCCTGCTGGGACACGAGACGCTTGTCGTCCGCGGCGAACGTGGAGTTCTGCCACACGGTCCCGTCCTCATCGATCGTGAAGTTGTTGAGCTTCAGCTTGATGGGCCCGTTCTCCCCCAGGACGAAGTCACCGGACTTCGTGACGAGGTACCCGTCACTGTTCAGGAGGAAGGCGCCGTTTCGCGTCAGCCGCTCGCCCTGCGGCGTCTGCACGGTCATGAAGCCGCGCCCGTCCAGCGCCATGTCGAACGGGTTCTCCGTCTGCTTCATGGCGCCCTGCGCGAAGTTCGTGTAGACCTCGTTGGTTTCCACGCCCGTGCCGACGGTGCCCACGATGGGGGACGCATCCACGGAGCCGAACGGGAAGCGGTAGACGCCGTCGTCGTTCATGCGGCGCATCAGCATCTCCGGGAACGCCTTCTGGATGGCCGTGTCCTTCTTGTAGCCGTTCAGGTCCACGTTCGCCAGGTTGTTGGCGATCTCGTCCATCCGGTTCTGCTGAACGTTCATCCCGCTGGCTGCGGTATAGAGTCCTCGGACCACGAGTCCCTCCTTGAGAGCTTCCGTATTGATTATCGGTGCGGCCGTTCCTTCCTTGACGAACAAGCGCGCTCGCCGCCTCGGTGAGCCACCCTGCGCGGAAACCGGCACGTTGACACTGCGCCCGGCGGCGTGGTATACACGGTTTCGCGTTTTCAACGCTATTTCCTTGCTTCGTAGGGAAATTGCCAAGATAGCTCAGCTGGTAGAGCAGCGCATTCGTAATGCGCAGGTCCTGGGTTCGAGTCCCAGTCTTGGCTCTAGAAGCATCGCGCGGAGCGCGATCGCGTCAGGAGGGGTGGCCGGTGCCGGACGGCACCAACCACCGTAGCGCCAGCGCGGCCCAGGGGCATCGGCCGAAGGCCGATAGCACACTTCTATAGAAAAATCCACTCGACACGCATTCTTCGGTCGTGGTAGTCTCCGCCCATGCGAAAGCTGCTCAGCCTTCGGGGAGTGATCCCGGCGGTGATGTGCTTCCAGGTCGTGCCGCTGCTGATCTTCCCGCCCGCCTCCTACTCCGTGCAGTCCCAGGAATGGTGGCTGCCGGTGCTGCTGACGTTCCTCGTGGTCATCGCCCTCGTTCAGATCCTTGTGCGCCGAAGCCAGGCTTCCTGGCCCTGGTTCCTGGTCTCCTTTGCACAAGGGGTGAACATCATCAGCCGCATCATGATGCTGCTCTCCCACACCACGGTGAACGACAAGGGAAACCAGGTATTCAACACATCCTATTTCCTGGTGGCGGTAGTGGCCATGCTGCTTTCGGCCGTGGAAATCTGGTACAACGAGCTGCCGGAGGTGAGGCGGAAGCTCCTCGCGGCGTGAGTTGTATTGACATATTATGCGTCCGGCGTATAGTAATTCTTCGTTCGGGCTTCTCCCGGAAACGCCAGGAGCGGCAGGGAGAAGGAAGAAAATGGAGGGGTTCAGAGAGCGTTCCCGATGAAGGCAACTGAGCCAGGAGGTGCCTGGCAGCCCCGCTGCGCCGGGGGGTTGAGCTTTTTCCAGAACGGTTTCAAGAACAACTTTATGAAGGAGGTCTTAATGAAGCGTTTCCTGTCTCTTAGCGCCATCGTCCTTGTCCTTCTGGTGGCCCTCATCGGCTGCCAGCAGGCACCCAAGGTCCTGAAGGTTGCGGTGCTCGCGCCGCTGTCCGGACCGGTGCCCACGTTCGGCGTCTCCACGCGGGACGGCGCCCTGCTCGCCATCAACGAGTGGAATGCAAAGGGCGGTGTCCTCGGTATGAAGATCACTCCGATCGTCGAGGACAGCCAGTGCACGCCGGATCCTGCGGTGAACGCGGCCAACAAGGTCATCAACCAGGACAAGGTGCACTACATCATCGGTGAGGTCTGCTCCAAGGCGTCCATCCCCATCTCCGAGATCGCCAACGCGGCCAAGGTCATCCAGATCAGCCCGACCTCGACGAACACGGCGGTGACGGTGGACAAGAGCGGCGCCACGAAGGCCTACATCTTCCGCGCCTGCTTCATCGATCCGTTCCAGGGCAAGGTGGGCGCCACCTTCGCGTTCAACAACCTGAAGGCCAAGAACGCGTTCATCATGTTCGACCAGTCCAACGACTACGTGAAGGGCCTCGCGGAAGCGTTTGAAGCCACCTTCACGCAGCTCGGCGGAAAGATTGCCGGCAAGGAAAGCTACAACGGGGCCACGGACACGGACTTCTCCGCCATCCTGACGAAGGTGAAGAGCTCCAAGGCCGACTTCGTGTACCTGCCGGACTACTACAACGTCGTCAACCTCGCCACCAAGCAGGCGAAGGCCAAGGGCATCACTGTCCCCTTCATGGGCGGCGATGGCTGGGATTCCTCCGACCTGGACGTGAAGGCTGCCGACAACGGCTACTACACGAACCACTACGACGCCTCCGACCCGCGGCCCGAGGTGCAGAACTTCCTCCAGGCCTACGGCGCAGCGTACAAGGACGACAAGGGCAACCCCAAGGTTCCCGACGCCCTGGCGGCGCTTGCCTACGACGCCACGAACCTCCTCCTGACCGGCGTGAAGAACGCGGCCGCGGACAACACCGACAAGGTGAAGGCCGCCCTGGAGGGGATTTCCTTCAACGCCGTTTCCGGCAAGATCACCTACGATGCCCAGCACAACCCCGTGAAGGGCGCTGTCATCATCCGCGTGAAGGGTGGCAAGAAGGAGTTCGACTCTTTCGTCTCTCCCTGACCATTCACCTGAGTACACCTGACGGGATGGCGGCCCACCGGCCGCCTTCCCCTTCTCTTTCACCTGATCCTGTTCGAGCGGAGTGCACATGCCCGAGAAAAGCGACCTCCCTGCCGCCCTGAGCGGAACCGTCCGAAGACGCCGCCCCCCCCTCGCGTGGGTGGGCAACGGGTTCCTGCTCCTCATCGCCGTGCTCGCGGCGTGGATCCTCGTGAGCAACCTCGCACGGAACCCCATCGTGTTCATCCAGAACGTGCTGGATGGGCTGAAGCTCGGCTTCGTGTACGCGCTGATCGCGCTGGGCTACACGATGGTGTACGGCATCGTGAAGCTCATCAACTTCGCCCACGGTGACGTGTTCATGGTCGGAGCGTTCACGAGCTTCTACGCCGTGAGCCAGTACAACCTCCACCGGTGGCCGCAGATGCTGTTCCCCGCCATCCCCGCCGGCGTTTCCCTGGTCATCGGGTCCCTCACGGTGATCCTGCTTTCCATGCTGGTGTGCACGCTCCTCGCCGTCACGATCGAGCGGGTGGCCTACAAGCCCCTGCGGGACGCGCCGCGCATCGCCGCGCTGATCACGGCCATCGGGGTGTCCTTCTTCCTGGAGTTCTTCGGCGCGCTGCAGTTCGTCTTCTCCCCGCGCTTCATTCCCTACAAGAGCCCGTTCGACATCTACTCCTGGTACGTCCAGGACGGCATCCATCCCATCGTGTCCGGGCAGAACATCCCGGATAACACGATCACGTTCTCCAACATCTTCCTCGTCATCCTCGTGGCCTCCGTGCTCGTGCAGGTCTTCCTCCAGTTCCTTGTGCGGCGGACCAAGATCGGCGTGGCCATGCGCGCCACCTCGTTCGACAAGCCCACGGCACGGCTCATGGGCATCAACGTGGACCGGGTTATCTCCTTCACGTTCGCCATCGGCGCCGCCTTCGCGGGCATGGGCGGCGTGCTGTACGCCATCGCCTACGCCTCCATCTGGACCCAGCTCGGGATCCTGCCGGGCCTGAAGGCGTTCGTTGCCGCCGTGCTGGGCGGCATCGGCAGCCTGCCGGGTGCCTTCGTCGGCGCGCTGATCATGGGACAGGCGGAAGCGCTCACCATGGCCTACATCTCCACGCCCATGCGGGATGCGGTGGCGTTCACCATCCTCATCATCGTTCTGCTCGTGAAGCCGACCGGCATCTTCGGCGAGCCGGCGGGCGAGAAGGCGTAGGGGGCGGCCATGGAGTTCGGGTACCTCTTCACCACCATCCTCAAGATGGCCGCCCTTATTGCGTGGATCTACGGCCTGCTGTGGGGCCTTGCGCGCAAGGAGACCTGGCAGAAGGCGCTGACCGTGGTCCTCGCCTTCGGCGTGATCCAGGGCGCGTTCCTCCTCCCGCTGGGTGACACGACGCTGTTCTCCGTCTTCGACCAGGGGCTGCTGTACCAGGCCGTGTCCATGACCATGGTGGCTCTCGGCCTGAACCTGATCTACGGGTTCAACGGCCAGTTCAGCCTGGCGCAGTGGGGCTTCTACGGGATCGGCGCCTACGTGGCGGCGGACATCACCTACCGCTGGACCAACGGGGATGCCCTGGGCCTGTTCGTGGCCGGCATCGGCGTGGTGCTGGCGGCACTCGCGCTGGTGGGCGTGGGGCGCCTGCTGCGCCTGCGGCGCGGCGTGCCGGTGCTCTCCGCGTTCACGTTCTACGTGATCGCCATCGTGATCGTCGGGGTCATCTCCGTGTTCGCCGGTCGCGCGCTTGCCGCGGCAGTGGATCCCTGGTTCGGCACCACGGCGGCCCCCGGGTTCCTGTCCCACGCCGCGGCTACCGAGGTGGTCTTCGTGCTCGCCGTACTGATCGCGGGCGCCTTCGCCGCGGAGGTGAGCTTCCTGTTCGGATTGCCCGTGCTCACGCTGGGAAGCGACTACTTCGGCATCGCCACGCTGGGGTTCGCCATCGTGGTGCAGACCCTCATGGTGAACTCCGACACCATCCTCCCCTTCCCCGAGATGAAGGGCGGACGCGGAATGATCGGCATCCCCAAGCTGACATCCTGGATCGCCGCCTTCGCGTTCCTGCTCGGGGTCATCGTGCTGGTGCGCAACTTTGTCCGGTCCAGTACGGGCCGCGCCACGATGTCGGTGAGGGAGGACGAGACGGCCGCCAAGGCCATGGGCATTGACGTGGCCGGCTCCAAGCTCACCGCCTTCGTCCTCGGAAGCTTCGTCGCCGGGATCGGCGGCGGGGTATACGCGCACTACATCGGGTTCCTGAGCCCGGCCACGTTCAGCTTCATTGCCGGGTTCAACCCGCTCATCATCGTGGTCTTCGGCGGCCTGGGAAGCATGACCGGCACCATCGCCGCCTCCTTCGTGTGGATCTTCTTCCTGGAGGGATTCCTGCGCGTGCTGCTGGCGCAGATGGGAACCGAGGCGCCGAGCTGGCGCTTCGTGCTGTACCCCGTCACGCTGCTGCTGCTCATGCTGATCCGCCCCCAGGGCCTGCTGGGATCGGTCGAATGGGGGTTCCTGAGGCCGGACCGGATCCTGAAGCGGATCACCGGCGGCGGGGCCGCCTCCGGCGCCGCCGCGGCGCAGAAAGGGGAGGCCTGAGATGGCGGAACCCGTACCGGGCGCCGGCAACGGCGTCGTGCTCGACATCCGGGAGCTCACGAAGTTCTTCGGCGGCCTGTGCGCCGTGAAGGGCTTCAGCCTCGGGCTGCCCCAGGGAGCGCTCTGGGGGCTCATCGGCCCCAACGGCGCCGGGAAGACCACGGCCTTCAACCTGATCACCGGTCTTTTCCCGCCGTCCTCGGGCGAGATCCGCTTCGGGTCGGAGCGCATTGACGGCCTGGAGCCGTTCGAGATCACGCGCCTGGGCATCGCCCGGACCTTCCAGAACATCCGTCTGTTCAGCAACCTCTCGGTGCTGGACAATGTGCGCATCGCGTACCACCCGCACGCCGGCTACGGCATGTCGGACAGCATTCTGCGCACCGCCCGCTACGCGGCCCGGGAGAAGGAGCTCACCGACCAGGCGCTGGACTTCCTGTCCATCTTCAAGCTGGACGGGATCGCCGACGAAACGGCGCGCAACCTCCCCTACGGCGAGCAGCGGCGGGTGGAGATCGCCCGCGCGCTTGCCTGCAAGCCGCAGCTCCTCCTGCTGGACGAGCCGGCGGCGGGCATGAACCCGCGGGAGATCATCGAGCTGATGGACCTGATCCACTTCATCCGGGACCGGTTCAAGCTCACCATCCTCCTCATCGAGCACCAGATGCGCGTGGTCATGAGCATCTGCGAGCACATCACCGTCATGGACTTCGGGGAGGTGATCGCGCGCGGCACGCCGAAGGAGATCGCGGGAAACCAGACGGTCATTGAAGCGTACCTCGGCAAAGGAGTGGCAGGCAGTGCTGCAGGTTGAGAACCTCAACGTCTACTACGGGGCCATCCACGCGCTCCAGGGGATCTCGTTCAACGTGGACGAGGGAGAGATCGTTACGCTGATCGGCGCCAACGGCGCGGGAAAGTCAACGACGCTTCGGACGCTGTCCGGCCTCCTTCGGTCCCGCACCGGTTCCATCACGTTCAAGGGACAGGACATCTCCACGATGCCGGCGGAGAAGATCGTGCAGGCCGGCATCAGCCACGTGCCGGAAGGCCGCAAGATCTTCGCCCCCCTCTCCGTGAAGGAGAACCTCATGATGGGGGCCTACTCGCGCAGTGACCCGGCCGAGATCCAGGAAACGCTGCAGCGCGCGTACAAGAGCTTCCCGCGCCTTCGGGAGCGCGCCAGCCAGTACGGCGGGACGCTCTCCGGCGGCGAGCAGCAGATGCTCGCCACGGCGCGCGGGTTGATGAGCAAACCCACGCTGATGCTGCTGGACGAGCCGTCCATGGGACTCTCCCCCATCCTCGTGGAGGAGATCTTCCGGATCATCGTGGAGATCAACAAGCAGGGAACGAGCATCCTGCTCGTGGAGCAGAACGCGCAGATGGCGCTCTCCGTGGCGCACCGCGCTTACGTGCTGGAGACCGGCCGCATCGTGTTGTCCGGGCCGGCCAGGGAAATCGCCGAGAACCCGCAGGTGAAAACGGCGTACCTGGGCGTCTGAGCCGCCTCCGGGACCGCAGATGAAAACGCCCCGCGCTGCCGCGGGGCGTTTTCTATTTCTCCTGGTGCTTGCGCCGGGCGTTCACGAAGCGCTCGAAATCGGCGATCTTCTTCACGACGATGCGGTCCGGGTAGAGCTCGATGCGCCGCTGGGCCACGAAGTGGTTCAGCACCTCGCGGCACTGCCCGGAAGGGATGCCCGCCCAGTGGGCCACGTCGTCCACGGTATTCTTGAACTCCACGGTGTCCACCGTGGTCTTGTCCAGCGCCTGGTTCTCCGCCAGCATGAGGAAGACATCCGCCACCTTGGCTTCCACGTCATCCAGCGTCAGGATCATGAACGTGCGCTTCTGAGCGTAGATGCGCTGGGCAAACCCCTTCAGGAGCTTCAGCGCGATCTGCGGGTTGCCCAGCGTGAGCACCTCGAAGTTCTCCCGGCTGAACTCCAGCGCCTTCACGTCGTCCAGCGCGATGGTGGTGGCCGACCGCGGCACGTTCTCCAGGATGGACATCTCCCCGAAGTAGTCCCCGGGGTTCAGGATGGCAATGTTCTTCTCCAGGTCCCCGATGATTCGGACCACCTGCACCCGGCCGGACTGGATCAGGTAGAACGTGTCCCCCGGCTCGTACTCGCAGAAGATGATGTCCCCCTTGCGGAACATCTTGGAGAAGCGGTTGAACATGGAAAGGTCCGGGCCGCCGGCGGCGGGGCTCATGCCGCTCCCTCCACCGCGCGCAGCGCCTTTCGGACCTTCCTCACCACGGGATCATCCTCTGGTCCCATGCTGATGATCTTCTTGTACAGGTTGCCGGCCTTGGCCTTGTCCCCCTTCTCCTCGTAGGAGCGGCCCACGAAGAACAGCGCATCCTTCAGCTCGGGGTGCTTGGGGAACTTCTGCGCGATGGCACTGAAGCTCTTGATGCAGTTGTCGAACTGCTTGAGGTAGAACAGGCACTTGGCCATCTCGAACTCGGCCTTCGCGGTGTACTCGGGGTCCGGGCCGGCTTCCAGTATCTTCTTGAACGCCTTGTAGGCCTCCAGGTACTTCTCCTGGCTCACGAGGCTCACGGCGTTGTAGAAGGTCTGTGCCACCTCCGAGCTCTCCGCGGGGGCGGCGGCCATGGCCACGGTGGTGGCGGCCGACGGCCGTGCCGCCATGGCGGGCCCGGGCGCCGCGGCGGGAGCCGCCGGCGCAGGGGAGGCCGGCACGCCCGAGCCATAGCGGGACAGGAACTCCTCCGCCTGGACGATCTTGGAAGTCACGTCCGTGGCATAGGCGCCGGTGGGATAGTACACGAGGTAGCGCTTGAACGCGTACAGCGCCTGGCCGAAGCGCTTGTTCTTCAGGTAGTACTCGCCGATCTGGTACAGCCCGGTCTCCGGGTTCGTCTGGTCACCGCTCACCATGAGGTTCTGCACCTGCCGGTGGATGCGGCGAAGCTGGTTGGAGAACACCGCAAGCATCTTCGTGATGATGCGGGTGTTCTTCATCGCCACCGCCTCGAACTCGGGGACGGAGAACACCATCACGGTGGAGTCCTGCAGCACGATGGCCGTCTCCTCCCGCATGTAGTGGCCCAGCGCGGACTTCACGCCGAAGAACTCGCCCATCTTGATCAGGTCCCGCACCTCCTGGCCCGTCTCTATGTCGACGTAGCTCAGGTTCACCCGCCCCGCGTTCAGGAGGAAGATGCGGTCGCTCTGGTCACCTTTGAAGTAGATGATCGAGTTGGCTCTGTACTGGACTGCCTTGGGCGACACGCTGGCGCGCTCCTACAGGACACCCTAGGTGTCCAGCGGGATGAAGTCAAGAACCTTTCGGAACCCGACGGCCTTTCTCACCCGCTCCATCAGCCCGGCCGGATCTCCCCGCACGAGCATGGCCCGGCCCCGGATGCTCACCTTCGAATACGGGACGCCCCGGCCGGCGAACAGCTCCTCGTAGGAGGCGTCTCCCAGGAGCGGGGACCCGTCCTGGATCAGGAGCTCGATGTCCTGCGTCCGGGCGGCCACCAGGGATTCCCAGGGGTCATCCTTCTGCTGCCGGATGACGAGCACGTCCGCCAGCTTTCCCTCCGCGATGCTGCCGGTCTCCTTCTGCATGCGGAAGGCCCGGGCAGGGTTCACCGTCACCATGTTCACGATGGTGCGCGCCGGCAGGTCCTCCCCGTACATCCGCTGGTACAGCTCGCGGTCGTAGCGCATCTCCTCCAGGAGGTTGATGGAACCGGTGGCCGTGGAGTCGGTGCCGATGGAGACGTTGATCCCCGCCTCCAGCATCCTCTTGATCTTGCAGGTCACGTTGAACATGAAGACGTTGGAGTTGGCGCACCACGACACGTGCGCGCCCGCGCGGCGCACCTTCTGGATGTCCTCCTCCGAGAACCCGATGCAGTGGATCATGATCGTGTGGTCGGTCAGGCACCCGGCCGCCTCCAGCGTCTCGATGCCGGCCTGCGTCTCCGGGTCGAAGCCTTCCTCCAGGTGCGTGATGAAGGGAAAATCGCTCTTCACGGCCCGCGCATGCTCCAGCTCGAACCCGTCCCCCCATTTCAGGTCGAAGGAGGAACAGGCGTGGGACAGCGTGTAGTTGCGGATCAACCGCATGGGGAGGCGCGGGATGAACGGCTCGTTCCACTCGTGCGGGAAGTGATCGTTGGCGGTGACCACGCCGGAGAAGAGGTTCTTGTAGGCGCTCAGGAAGTAGCGCTCCTCCACGCTCGTGCGCGCCCGCTCCACCTTGATCACGTCCGAGTTGCGGAGGTCTTTTTCCCAGTAGGACCAGTTCAGGTAGTATTCCCCGGGAGGGGGCCCCACCTTGGGCAGGTAGTTGCCGTTGAAGTGGTCGTGGATATTCAGCAGCGCGGGAAACGCCGCGAAACCATCACCGAACCGCAGGTCGAACTTGCTCTTGCCTCCGAGGC
>DASRZR010000407.1:0-3695 GCA_035686185.1 Spirochaetia bacterium
CATTCCTGTCCGTGACCGCCACCGCGTACAGGCCGGATGCCGCCGCGGCGCGCACGAGCTCTTCCGGATGGCTTGCCCCTTCGAGGAAGGAGAAGTTGGACTTGCACCACAGCGCCGCGTGCATGCCGCCTCAGTCCACCCAGCCGTGGAGCCAGGCGGTAGCGGAGCGTTCGTCCTTGTACAGCCACAGCAGGCCTTCCCGCGAGCGCTGGTACCAGTAGGCCCGGCGGTAAGGCGCATCCACGGAATCGGTTCCCCACCAGGACCCGGAAGCAAGCAGGGTGGTGACCGTGTCCGGTGGACGGTCGTCCCGCGCCCGGGGAGAAAAGAGGAGACGGCGGACTGCCGGCAGAGCCGTGCCGTTGGCGGGTCCTGACGGAAGGAGCTGCGGCCGCGGGATAGCCGGCCGGTCGGTCTGCACCCATCGGAACGACCGATCCGGCAGGTGAGACTCCTGGAGGCCGACGCGGACCACGGCGCCATTCCCGTAGCGTGCGCGGATGGCGGCAAACGCGCGGGCCCCGGCATCCAGGTCGCGTCGGGGAACGGCAAACAGCTCCCCCTGCTCCCGGGAGGGCTCGGTCCATTCCGAGCCGAGCTGCACCTCCTCGATGCCGGAGACGAACTGCAGACCGGAGAGCCGAAGAGAGAGGAGGCGGAACAGGACGCCCGCGTTGCGGGCAGGCGCGGCCGGCCGGACCAGCTCCGTCGTCCATTCCCCTTCCTCGGTGCGCAGGCGCAGGGTGAGCGCGGAGATCACCGCGCGCCCGGCCTCGGCGCGCGCCACCTCCGCTTCCAACAGATCCTTCACGGGAGGAAGAAGATGGGCCAGGTCGGTGGCCGGCGCGTCCAGGCGGCGCGCGCTGGGGCCGCGCTCGCAGACCTCCGCGGCGCGCACCGGCAGCGGGTCGTCATGGAGAAGCGCCTGGCGCAGGCGGCCCGCCTCCTGCCCGAGGCGGCGGGTGACCTCGCCGTCCGGCAGGGCCAGGAACTGCCGTACCGTGTGCACGCCGAGCCGGCGGAGCATGCCGCGGGTCCTCGGGGAAAAAGGCAGCGTTCCGATGCCGGACCTCTGCACCAGGGATGTCTCCTCCTCCGCGGAGGAAAACACCAGGGAGGACCCGCGACCACGGGAAGCAACGTACGTTCCGAACCGCGTGTACCCTGCCACGGCAAGGGAAGAGAACCCCCGGGCCGCCAGGGCGCTTCGGACCGAATCGATCCAGGAGCGCTCCGAGCCGAACAGGGATCCCATGCCCTCCAGGGATACCCAGATCGCATCCACGTCGAACGGGCACGGCTCGATGTCCGGCGTGAAGGAGAAGACGGTGCGGACGATCAGCTCCCGCGCCTCTTCGACGCGCCGGGGCGCCACGCGCCGGGCCCTCAGCGCGGGAACGAGGGACAAGGCGCTCGCGTACTTCATCCCCGGCACCAGCCCCCTGTCCCGCGCGGCGCGGTTCAGCGCCAGGATGGGGCTCTGGGGCTTCTCCTCCCGGGTCACCGCCACCGGCACGCCGGCCCAGGACGGGTTGTCCCTCAGGAGGATCTGCAGGGGGAGGCTTTCAAGCCTGATGCAGCCCCGCCGGGCCATCGTAGCTCCTGCGCTGGCAAGCAATGGAATGAAAGCGCACGTCCCGCACCGTGTGAAGATCCACGTGCAGCGAGGCTCCCACGGTCCTCGTGATGAATCCCCGGCGAGCGATCCGGGTGCCCAGGGAGGGATCCGCGGCCCGCTTTCTCGTGAGGAAGAGAACGGCGCACCGGCTTCGCTCCGCGAGCTTCTGGACCCGGCCGAGAGCCGAGTCGCTCACCTTCCACTCCCCCTCCGCGTCCACCACGATCAGCCCAAGGGCGCCGGATCGCGCCAGGTGCTCCGCGCACCGCAGGGAGTCCAGTGAGTCCCCGGCCCTGATGACGGCGATAGCGCTGACATCGATGCCCCGGCGCTGGAAGTCCACGGGATGGAAAAAGGAACCGGCGCCGGCCACCCACGCCACCGGTTCTCTTTCGCCCTGCGCCTCGGCAACGATGTCCGCCGTGACGCTGAGCGCGCCGCAGGGAGTCTCCTCTGAGAGCTCCGACAGGCTGCCCACCAGGTCGGCAAAGTGCCAGCCTCCCGGGGATTTTCCCACCGGGAGGTCAGAAGCGCGTATGACTGGAAGATCGGAAAGGGATGAACGGAAAGGGGCAATCGGCGTCATTGCCCCTATAGCTTAACACCTGTTAAGTACTAAATCAAGGCGAACTCTGTGCAAGTCGGAAAGGGGCCTCGATGTCGAGCAAAGAAGAGACGGGCTCGTCAGTGACGAGATCCACCAGCTCGGTTTCCACTTCTTGCGGCGCCTGTTCCTGCTCCGGCTTCTCGGCACCGACCGTGTCCACGCTGCCGATGAACACATCGATCTCTCCCATGAGCGCGGCAACGACCTGAAGCATGAGACCCACGGTCTCCCCGATCTCGTCCATCTTCTCCTTGGGATCGTTCAACCACCGGCTCACGACGAGCGAGTTTGCATCTTCGAGCATCTGTGCGAGGTGCTTCCGCATCTCTCCCGTGGTGGGCACACCCTTTTCCATGACACAAATATATAGAATCCGTCCGCGAATATCATTACCCCAAAGTCCAACCCTCTTCACACACCTGATGGCCTGCTTATTTCCTGCTGTCGAGATAACGTTTTGCCGCCCGCGAGGCCCAGTCATCTCCATCCCTGGCCAGAGTCTGGAGAGATGCCAGCTCTTCCTGGCTCGGCTGCAGGTGCGAGTTGGCCAGAAGCTGGATGCTCGCCACCAGCGGCAAGCCCGCGGTGGCCGCGCATATGTTGCGGTCCAGTATGGGCGCCACGGCCGAGGGATCAACGTCCGCCAGCCAGTGCAGCGCCAGCACGCTGAGGGGAGGATCGCTCTCATCGGCATTCACGTACGAAAGCAGCTCGTCACGCGTCAGTCGGATCGTCTTTGAGGAGTCGAGCACCCACGACCCGTCGGAACCAGCTTTCTTGCGGAACCCCAGGACGATGCGGGCCTTGCCCCCGGCCGCCGAGACCGCCGGCAGGACGACGAGAACGCGCGTATGAGGGTCCACGTAGCTGCCCTGGGTGAACTCCTTCACCATCCGGGTGGACGCGCCGGCAGAAAGGCTCGTGTTGCAGATGGTCGGCTCTGCCGTGTGGTCCGGCGGATCGGCCATGACGTAGGTGCCGCCGTTTCGGTACGCGCGGAGCGTGCCGTCACCCCACCACTGCTCGAAGTTCGCCAGGGAATATGCATGGGACTCCGGGTCGAAATCGGTGACCTCTGGCTTCCTTGCCGGGGCACCGGGAGCGTAGGAGACGTACGCGCCGTCGAACAATCCGGCGCTGGTGCAGTCCAGGAGCATGATGTCCCGACCGAACTTCACCGTGGAGGAGCCGGGGTTCTCGATGGACAGGTGGAGCTTCCAGTCAAGGTAGTCCCTCTGACCGTACGGGCTCTCCATGTTCTCCTCCAGGGACCCGGTGATGCTCAGGCCCATGGCAAAGAGCGTCCCCGGCTCCACGAACGACACCCGCGCGGGCAGCTTCTGCGCGGACAGCCGCGTCTCTCCCTGCTGACCGTCGCCGACGAATCCCCGCCAGTTCCTGTAGAGCGTGCCGCGCGCCGTGGAGCCGTCCCGCAGCGTGAGTGACACCGTTCCCGCCGGGTCCACGGAC
>DASRZR010000408.1:0-2671 GCA_035686185.1 Spirochaetia bacterium
CCGCTCCGACGGGGAAGGAGAGAAGGCGAACCTGCTCGGGCAGACGAACAACAAGCTCGCGCAGATCCAGTCGGAAGCCAAGCGAAAGGCGCAGGAGATCAAGGCGAAGGCGGACGCGGAGGCGCTGGCCATCCGCAACCGTGCCTACAACCAGGACCCCGAGTTCGCCGACTACTGGATGGCGCTGGAAGAGTACAAGGCCATCCTGCCCAAGCTGAACAAGACCATGACCACGGAGGCGGACTTCTACAAGTACCTGTACAACCGACGAGGTCGATAGGCGTGGGGCGGCGAGAGGCCCCCGGGAGCGGGCGGGTCGCGCTGGTCACCGGCGCTTCCTCCGGTATCGGGCGGGCGGCCGCCGCCGCACTAGCCTCCTCGGGCTGGCGCGTGTTCGGGGCGGCCCGCCACGCGCCGGCAGGACCGGGAAGGCCGGATGGGGCCGGCGGGCCTTCGACCGTGCCGTTCCTGGTCCTCGACGTCCGTGACGGTGATTCCGTGCGCGCCTGCGTCTCGCAGGTGGAATCCGCGGCAGGACACATCGACCTGCTGGTCAACTGCGCGGGGGTGGTGACCGGCGGGCCCGCGGAAGAGATGCTTGCGGAAGAGGTGAGCGACCAGCTGGACACCAACCTGCTGGGCACCATCCGCATGTGCCAGGCGGTCCTGCCGGGCATGCGCCGACAGCGCCACGGCAGGATCATCAACGTGGGATCGCTGGCCGGGCTCATGGGGCTGCCGTTCCAGGCCGCCTACAGCGCCAGCAAGCATGGCATCGAGGGATTCTCGGAATCGCTGCAGATCGAAGTCCGCGCGTTCGGAATCACCGTCATCGTGGTGGACCCCGGGGACATCGCCACGGAGATCACGCAGAACCGAGCCGTCTCCCGGGGCAGTGGCCCGGACTCACCCTACCGTGCCGAGCTCGAACGCGCCATGCGCGCCCAGGCGGAAGGTGAGGCCCATGGGTGGAGCGTGGATCGATGCGCCCGAGTCATCGTGCGGATCGCGCAGGCACGCTCGCCGCGGTTTCGCTATACCCCCGGTCCGTTCGTGGAATGGCTGAGCCCGCGCGCGCGGCGCCTCATACCGGATCGTCTCTTCCAACGCTTCCTGGCCGGGTTCTACGGAATGAGCGGGGGCCGCCGGCCGTGAGCCGCGCGAGCCGCCTCGCGGCACGGGTGCTGCTTCGCCGCGCCGGGCCGCCCATGCGCGGAAGGGTCCGCGCCGCCGGGCTGAGGCAGGAGGTCCAGGTGGTGCGGGATCGCTGGGGCATCCCGCACGTGGAGGCCGCCAACCTGCACGACCTGCTCTGGGCCCAGGGGTGGGTCCACGCGCGGGACCGGTTGTGGCAGATGGAGACGCTCCGGCGCCTGTGCCAGGGCCGTCTCTCCGAGATCGCGGGTGCTTCCACGCTCAAGCTGGACTGGCTGTGCCGCATGAGCGGGATGCCCGCCATGCGGCAGCGCACGGTGAACGGGATGGGCCCGGAGGAACGAGACGGCTGCCAGGCCTACGCGGATGGGGTCAACGCGTGCGTGGACGCCATGGGCCGGCGCCTGCCGCTCGAGTTCCGTGCGCTGAAGCTCACACCGGAGCCATGGACGGTGGGGGATTGCGCGAGCGCCCTTCCCTACATCGCGTTCACCCAGACCTTCGGGCCATGGGCATCCAAGCTGCTGGCGGTGTCCCAGGCCGGCACGCTCGGCGAGCGGGAGTGGAACGACCTGCTCCCCGTTCACCCCGGCGCACGCTACCCGCACGAGCCGTGGTTCGACCGCGCCCCCGGACTGAAGCTCGGGCCGCTGCATCCCGGCGTGTTCGCCCTCCACTCCGCGGTGCCGGGATCCGGCTCCAACAACTGGGCAGTCTCCAAGGGCGCGGACGGGAGCCCGATGCTCGCCAACGACCCTCACATGGGCGTGAGCCTGCCGGCCATCTGGTACTTCTGCCACCTGCGGGTACCGGGGGCGTTCAACGCGGCCGGCACGACGCTCGCCGGTACCCCCGGAATCGTCCTGGGGCGCAACGAGCGCGTGGCGTGGAGCGTGACCAACTTCCAGCTTGACGCCGTGGACCTGCTCACGTACCGCGTGGATCCCCAGGACCCCCTGCGGTACTACACGCCCGCAGGCGAACGGCGCATGCGGGAGGAGACACTCACCTTCTCGATGCCCGGTGGCCGCGCGGTCACCGAGAAGCTGTACCGGACGGAGTCCGGACCCGTCATCACGGCGCTGGACCGCGGCGTCACCGCCGCGGCCGTCATGAAGTGGCACGGAACAGTGGCGGAAGACGCGCTGCAGGACCGGTCCCTGCGCGCGGTGTTCGGGTTCATGCCGTCGTCGAGCGCACGGGAGATCCTGCAGGTCTGCCGCGGCTGGAAGTACGTCAGCATGAACTTCGTCGCGGCGGACGTGGATGGGCACATCGGCTGGCAGGTCTCGGGGGCAGCGCCGGCGCGCCGCGGCTACACGGGCCGGCTGCCGGGAGATGCTTCCGCCGGAGAGGGCTGGAACGGGTTCCTTCCCGACGAGGCTCTTCCCGGGGTGATGGACCCGCCCGAGGGCATCCTGGTGACGGCGAACTATCGTCCCGACGACATGCCGGAGCATCCGCCGCTTTCGCACTCGTGGTGCGCGCCGTATCGACGGGACAGGATCCGGTCACG
>DASRZR010000409.1:0-6136 GCA_035686185.1 Spirochaetia bacterium
AACATGGAGACGGCGAGCGTCTCCGAGGACGAGTAGGGGCCGCCCCGGGTCATCACGTAGATGATGTCAAACACCTTGAACGAGTTCACCATGGCCATGGTGATGACCACGGTGGTGATGGGACGCAGCATGGGCAGCTTCACGTGCCGGAAGGTCTGCCAGGAGCTGGCGCCGTCCAGGAGGCAGGCCTCGATCGGGTCACGCGGGATCGTGCCCAGCCCCATGAGGAACATCACCATGTTCGTCCCCAGCTGCTGCCAGGTCCAGGCGAAGATCATGGCAAACGTGTTCAGCGGTACTGCCGTGAGCCACGAAGGCTTCAGCGGGACGCGAAGCATTCCCAGGAGCCCGTTGAGCACACCCAGCTCCTTGCTGAACATGTACGCCCAGATGACGCCGGTTGCCACGAAGGAGATGGTGAGCGGGATGAAGAAGACGCTCTTGAAGAACCCGGCCCCGCGCACGCCGGTGACGAATACCGCTACCAGCAGGCCGCCGGTGGCCGGCAGCACCAGCGTGAATGCCACCCACAGCGCCGTGTTGATCATGGAACGGGCGATGACCCGGTCGGTGAACATCGCCACGTAGTTTTTCAGCCCGGTGAACAGCGGCGTGGCGAGCCCGTTCCAGTCGAAGAAGCTGTAGTACACGTTCTGGAACATCGGGATCACCAGGAGCACCGTGACCAGCGCAAAGGCCGGGAGGATGAACAGGTAGCTGGCGACCGCTTCTCGAGCTTTCAGGAAGACCCTCCGGGTGAGGAAGGAGGGGCGACGCGGGGGCCGCCCCTCCGGGAACTGAAACTGTACTACTTCTTGGCCGTCGACCAGTAGTCGTCGGCGATCTTGTCGAGGTCCGTGAGGATCTGGTCCACGTTGCCGGGGTTCAGCACGAACTCGGCGAACTTGTCCACCGCCTTTTCACAGATCGGGGTCGGCGTGGCTTCCCAGTAGCGGTTGAGCACGCGGTAGCCGTTCTTGATGGTCCTGGCGAAGTTCACCTTCGACGCCGGCAGGAAGCTCGAATCAGACTTCGCGTTGGCCGGGTACTGGTTCAGCATCTTGGCGAACGCCGCATTGCCCTCCGGTCCCATCCACCAGTCCGCCACCTTCATCGCGTTGGCGAGGTTCGGGGCCTTGGCGGAGATGACGACAGGGCTGGCCTCCATGATGACCACCTTGCCCGCCGAAGCGTTCACCGGGGGCATCACGAAGATGTCCGCCTTGCTCTCCGGCACTCCGCCGCCGGTGAGCACCGTCAGGTACCAGGAACCGCACGGGATCATGCCGACCTTGCCCTCGTTGAACAGCCGGGGGCCGTCGGCGAACAGGTCCGTGGAGGGATCCGTGAAGTAGCCTTTGCCAATCAGGTCCGCCCACACGCCGAACGCCTTCTTCACGCGGGGATCCGAATACTTCACCTTGCCGGCGCACAGGTCCACGTACAGCTGGGGATCCTGGCGGGCCACCATCTCCTCGAACAGGATGAACGTGGGCCAGCGGCCCTGGACCGTCTGCAGCATCGGGGTGACGCCGTTGGACTTCAGCGTGTCACACACCGTCTGGAACTCGGCCCACGTGGTGGGCACCTTCAGGTTCAGCTTGGCAAAGACGTCCTTGTTGTACCACACGCCCCAGTACTCCACGACGTCGGCCAGGCCGTACACCTTGCCGTTGAACGTGAACGCATCCCGCAGGCCCTGGGGATATTCCGCCTTGTGCTTGTCCCACAGCGGGGTCATGTCGGCCAGCAGGCCGGCATCGATCAAGTCCTTCATCCGGTAGGTGGACCACCAGGTGAAGAGATCCGGCGCCTTGTTCGTGGGCAGCGCCGCGCGCACGGTGGCCTGGAACGTGTTCGTGTCCGGGTAGGGGGACTGGGTGAACCCCACGCCGATCGCGCTCTTTGCCATGGCCCCGAGCTGGTCGAAGAACGGCCGGTAGTCGGGGTTGCCGCCCTTGTCGTGCATCAGCACGAGGTCGGCCGCCATCGCCACGCCGACGGTGCCCAGGAGCAGCGCCGCGACGAGGACGCAGAAAACGATGCCTCTCATCTTCCGCATGGAATCCTCCTTCGAGAGAGATGATCTCAAGGGCGGCGGGGAGCCGCACCGCGCGCGCGGCGGACCTCCGCCCCTGGAGTTCACATGACAAGGTCCCGGTAGAGCTGTGTAGCCAGTTTTTAACCCACCGGCGCCCCGCTGTCAAGTTTTTTCCGTTCTTTTGATCTTGTTTGATCACGGAAACACGGGTTTTTCTTGACATTGGGCGATCAGTGAGGTTAAATACGGATTAAATTTCATCAGGAAAGAGACCGCGATGGCCCCCGCAAGACTGAAGGACGTCGCACGGAAAGCGAACGTGTCCGTGGCCACCGTTTCCCTGGTGCTGTCCGGCAAGGGCAGGATCTCGGAGGAGGTGCGCGGCCGTGTCCGTGACGCCGCGGATACCCTGGCCTACCGGCCGCGCCGGGCGGCGGCCGGCCGTCAGGGCCCGGCGGCCGCCGTGGGCATCCTGTGCGCGGAAGACCGGCAGTACGAGTGGAACTTCATCCGCCCGACCATCCTGGAGCTGGAGCGCGCCCTGCGGCAGCGCGGCCACGTCCCGGTGCTGATCCCGGCGAGCTCCCGGTCCGAGCCGGAGAAGGTGGTCCACCACGTGCTCGGTTCGGGCGTGGGCGCCGTGTTCTGCCTGCAGTTCTCCGACGCGGCTGTGTTCACCGGGCTGAAGGAGCGCGGCCTTCCCGTGGTAGTCGTGAACAGCAGCGGGTTCCAGGACCTCGTTGATTCCGTGTGCGTGGACGACTTCCAGGGCGCCTACGAGGGAAGCCGGTTCCTGCTGTCCCAGGGGCACCGCTGCGTCGCGTTCGTGGAGTACGCGCGCCCGGAGTCTCCCGCGGTCGTGGCGGACCGGTTCATCGGGTTTCGAAAGGCGCTGGAAGAGCGGCGCATCGGGTTCTCCGCGGAGCAGCGCCTCACGGTCCCGTTCATGGACGAAAAGAAGCTGCAGAAGAAGCTGGATACGCTGTTTTCCCGGCGCGAGAAGCCGACGGCGATCTTCGCCCACGACGACTACCTGGGACTGTACGTCATCGATGCGCTGCGGCGCATGGGCCTGAAGGTGCCCAAGGATGTTTCCATTGTGGCTCCGGGGGACGTTCTGGACTACTCGCTGCCGCTCATGCCGCAGATCACCACGCTTCGTATCGACACGGGGCTGCTGGGGAAGGTCGCGGCGAACCTCATGTTCGATCGTATGCGCGCGGCGGACTCCGGCCCCCACGTGCTGAAGGTGAAGGAGCAGCTCATCCGCCGCGGCTCCTGCCGGCAGCTCTAGGCAGCGCCGCCGGACCCGCCACGCCGTCCAGGGAGGAAATGGAATGACGCCACGCGAACGGATCTACCAGGCCTTTGCTCACCGCGAGACGGACACGGTGCCCATTGATTTCTCCGGGCATCGCTCCTCGGGGATCGCGGCGCTCAGCTACGCCCCCCTGCGGGCGCACCTCGGCCTGCCGCCCCGCCCCGTGCGCGTGTACGACCCCATCCAGCAGCTCGCGGTGGTGGACGAGGACGTGCTGGAGCGCTTCGGCGTGGACACCATCGAGATGGGCCGCGGCTTCAGCCTTTCGGATTCCGCCTGGCAGGAATGGAAGCTGCCGGACGGCTCTCCCTGCCTGATGCCCGCCTGGCTGAGGCTGGAACGCCGGCCCGGTGAATGGCTGATGCTGTCCCGGTCCGGTGCGGTCCTGGGCCGGATGCCGGAGGGGGCGTTGTACTTCGAACAGGTGAACTTCCCGTTCCTCGATGGCGATGACCTGCCCGGTCTTCCCCGCGCCTTCGAGGAATGCCTGTGGACCTCCAGCGACGCGGCCGCTCCTCCGGGGCCCGCGGTGCCGGCGGGCTCCCCCGCGCTGTCCCAGGGAGCCGCCCGGCTTCGCGCCTCCTGCGGGGACCGCGCGGTGATCGGCCTGTTCGGCGGAAACCTGCTGGAGACGGGCCAGTTCATGTACCGCAACGACAACTTCTTCATGCTCCTGGCGGGAGAGCCGGACCGGGCGGCCGCGTTCCTGGACCGGGCCGTGGAGCTGCACCTGGAGAACCTGAAAACGTTCCTCGCGTCCGTGGGAGATTCCATCGACGTGATCCTTTTCGGGGACGACCTGGGCATGCAGACCGGTCCGCAGATCTCCCCCGAGATGTACCGCGCGCTGTTCAAGCCGCGCCACAAGCTGCTGTGGGAAACGGCCAAGAGGCTGGCCCCGGCCGGGCGCGGCGGAGACCCGCAGCGGCCGCCCGTTCGGGTCATGCTTCACTGCTGCGGGAGCATTCGCGCGCTGCTGCCGGACCTCATCGACGCCGGCCTGGAAGCGGTGAATCCCGTGCAGATTTCCACGGCCGGGATGGAGGCCGCGGGCCTGAAGCGGGATTTCGGCCGGGACATCGTGCTGTGGGGCGGTGGGTGTGACACGCAGACCGTCCTGCGGTCCGGCACGCCCGCCGAGGTGCGCGAGCACGTGAAGCGGCAGGTCGGGCAGTTGCGCGCCGGCGGGGGGTTCGTGTTCCAGCAGGTGCACAACATCCTCGCGGGGGTACCGCCGGCCAATATCGAGGCAATGTTCCAGGCCGCGCGGAGCTGACCCGCCGCCCGGCCGGACCTGACCACGGCTGCGCAATCCGTCTATACTCGGGCATGACCACAGCGGCCCCGACTCCCGACCGGACCGTGCTTCGGCAGGCGCGGCGGATCGTGATCAAGGTGGGCACGGCCGTCGCCACGGAGCCGGACCACGCATTCTCTTCCGGCGTCATGGGCGCGCTCGTGCGGCAGGTGGCCGCGCTGAAGGCGGCGCAGTCCGACCGGTCATTCCTCCTGGTGAGCTCCGGCGCCATTGCGCTCGGTCTGAACCGGCTGAAGATGGCGAGCCGTCCGAAGGAGCTCGACCTCCTGCAGGCCGCGGCGGCCGTGGGGCAGAGCCGGCTCATGCATGCCTACGAGCACGAGTTCGAGGCCGTGTCAACCGAGACGGCGCAGATCCTCCTCACCTCGGAAGACATCCGCAGCCGCACCCGTTACCTGAACATCAGGAACACGATCTTCAGCCTGTGGAGCTTCGGCGCGGTGCCCATCGTGAACGAGAACGACACCGTGTCCTTCGACGAGATCCGTTTCGGTGACAACGACGTGATCTCCGCGCACATCGCCTCCATGCTGGACGCGGACCTCCTGGTGATCCTCACCGACACCGACGGCGTGTACGACAGGAACCCGCACCGGCACGCCGGGGCGCGGATCCTGCGGACCGTGGAGAAGGTCACCCCGGCCATCCTGTCCGGCGCGCAGGGGAAGGGCTCCGCGTTCTCCTCCGGCGGCATGGAGTCCAAGATACGGGCCGCGGACATCGCCACCCGCACCGGGGTCGGCGTGGTGGTGGCGCGCGGGGAGGGCCTGGACCTGCCGGGCATCCTGGAGGGACGGGAGATCGGCACCTGGTTCGTACCCACGCCGCGTCGCATGAAGGGCAGGAAGAAGTGGATGGCATTCAACCCGCGCACCGAGGGGGCTATCATCGTGGACCGGGGCGCGGAGCGGGCGCTTCTCAAGCAGGGGAGATCGCTCCTGCCGGCCGGCATCAAGGCCATCCGCGGCCAGTTCGAGATGGGCAGCGTGGTTTCCATCCAGGACGAGGACGGCCGGGAGGTAGCCCGCGGATTGACGAACTTCGGCAGCGAAGACCTTGAGCGCATCCGGGGCCTGAACACGAAAAAGATTCCCGAGGTGCTGGGAGAAGAGACATATTTCGACGAGGTGGTCCACCGGGACAACCTCGTGATCACGGCGAAGGATACGGCATGAGTGACCTCGAGCAGTACGTTACCGGCCTGGCGCGCGCGGCGCAGAAGGCATCCATCGGCCTGCGCAGCCTGAGCGCGTCGAAGAAGAACGCGGCGCTGCAGTCCGTGGCGCGTGCCATCGACGACCGCCGGGACGCCATACGAGCGGCAAACGCAAAGGACGTGGAGTGCGCGCGCACGAACGGCCTGTCCTCCGCCATGGTGGACCGGCTCACGCTGACGGATGCGCGGATCACTGACATCATCACCGCGGTAAGGGACGTGGCGGCCCTGGAAGACCCG
>DASRZR010000410.1:0-7590 GCA_035686185.1 Spirochaetia bacterium
TCGAACCCCATGGAGGCGTTCTGGGCGCCCGGGCGCGTCGCGCCGTAGTTCTTCAGTATCCCGTGGTGGGTGCTCACCATCACGATGCAACCGCGGGCCATGAAATGGTCCAGCAGCGCCATGGCGAGCGCCACGCCCTCCTGCGGATCGGTGCCGGCCCCCAGCTCATCGAGAAGGATCAGGGAATGAGCGCCGGCTCCCTGCACGATGCCGGAAAGGTTCTTCACGTGCGCGGAGAACGTGGAAAGGGACTGCTGGATGGACTGCTCGTCGCCGATGTCGGCAAAGATCGAGTCAAAGAGCGGAAGCGCGGAGCCCTCCGCCGCGGGTATCTCCATGCCGAACTGGTTCATCAGGGAGAGTATCCCCACTGTCTTGAGGCTGACCGTCTTGCCCCCGGTGTTCGGCCCGGTGATGATCAGCACCCGCTGCTCGCCGCCCACCGTGATGCTCACCGGTACTACCGCCGGACCCAGGAGCGGGTGGCGAGCCTGCTCCAGCCTCACCGTGTCCCGGTGGGGCTCGGCGCGACGGCAGTCATGCGACACCGCGTAGCGCGCCCGCGCCAGCCAGGTGTCCATGGCGGAAACGACGCTCGCGAACACCTCCAACGCCGCGGCGCTGCCGGAGACTTCCGACGTGAGCTCCCGCAGGACGCGCCGGACCTCCCGCCGATAGAGGTTCTCTTCCTGCACGATGGCGTTGTTGCGTTCGACGATCTCCAGCGGCTCGATGAACAGCGTGGACCCGCTGGAAGACATCTCATGCACGATGCCGGGCACGCGCCCCTTGTATTGCGTCTTCAACGGCAGCACCAGACGCCCGTCCCGAAGCGTCGGCGTGGTGGTCTGCCACCAGGAGCGCCGGGCGGAATCCTCCAGCAGGCCGCGGACGCTGCGGTCCGCCTCTTCCCGGTGCCGACGGATCCTGTCCTTGATGGAGGCGAGCTCGGGAATGCTCTTCTCGCGGACCACGCCTTCATGGTCCACGACGTGGAAGATCCTCCGGGAAAGGCCCGAAAGATCCGGTACGCCGGCAGCGCGTCGCGCCAGTCCGCCGTCCGGACGGCCCATCACCACGGCGCGCTTCAGCTTCATGCCGGAGAGGATCCACCTTCCGAGTGCCGCCAGCTCCTCGCCCTCGAGCTGCAGGCCCTCCTTGCCCAGGCGCGGAACGATCCCCTGGATGTCGGGAAAATCGAGCGCCGGGATGGAGGCCCCGGACTCGAGGATGAAGCGAAACTCCCCAACAAGATCCAGGAGCTCGTCGAGCTCCGCGCGCTCGGACAGAAACGGCTGGGATTCCAGCAGCGTGGCACCGGCCGGGCTGGCGCACAGGCCGGCCAGCTCCTCCCGCACTCGCGCGAACTCCAGCAGGGCAAGGGTGTGCTCGTGCATCATCCGTGGGCCGCCTTGCGGGTCTCCGTCAGCTCCTGCAGGATGCGCCGGTAGCTCTCGTAGCGGTCCGGGTGGATCTCCCCGCGCTGGACGGCCCGGGCCACCGCGCAGTCCGGCTCATCGTCATGAAGACAGGGCTGGTAGCTGCACTGCTGCATGTAGGGAATGAAATCCCGGAAATGGAACCCCACCTCTTCCGGCAGGATCTCGGCAAGCTCCAGCTCCCTCACCCCCGGCGTATCCACGATGCGAAGCCCGCTTTCCACGAACAGCAGGACGGAGTAATTGGTGGTGTGGTTCCCCCGGTTGTGCTTGTGGGAGAGGTCGCCAGTCCTCAGGTCCAGCCCGGGAGAGAGCGCATTCAGGAGGGAGGACTTCCCCACGCCTGACTGGCCCACCAGCACGGCGGTCCTGCCCTCCAGCTCACGGCGCAGAAGGTCCAGCCCTTCCCCGGTCCGGGCCGAGCACGCCAGCACGGGATAGCCCATCCTGCGGTAGTGCTCGAGGCGGTCCGCGACGTCGGCCGGACAGGGAAGGTCGCACTTGTTCATCAGGACCAGCGGCTGAACGCCGCCGGACTCGGCTGCCACGATGAGCCGATCCACGAACCGCGGACGAAAGGGCGGAGCCTCCGGCGTGGTGACGCAGACAGCGACGTCCGCGTTTGCCGCCAGAAGCTGGGGAGCTCTTCCCTTCTTGTTCCACCTCACCAGACGGGTTCGTCGAGGCAGGACGGCGCTGATCATCCCTTCCCGGGGATGGATCGAGTCGGGAATGACCTCCACCAGGTCCCCCGGGGCGATGGGATTGTAGCTGCGGGCTGTCTCCTTCAGCTTCTTCCCCTTGATCCGGCACTGCAGGCGTTCGCCGTTCGCCAGTACCGTGTAGATCGTGCTGATTCCAAGGAGCACTTCTCCCTGCACCGTGGCGGCGGCCGGCGTCACAGCTCTTCCCCCAGCCTCAAGCCGTACCGGGAGGCGAACCAGGCGTAGCTGTCAGCCACGGGCCGGGGCCCGGTGACATACAGAACGTCAGGGCCATCCGCCCGCGCCGTGGCGCCTGGAGCGCCGGCTTCCCGCAGCAGCCGCGCCGCCTGTCGGGAGACCCCCTCCCGAGAATCGACGAGCTGGATGTCCCTCTGCTCCAGAAGGGCGCGGAACTCCTCCTCCAGGTGCAGGAAATGCGTGCATGCCAGCACGAGCGCATCTATCCCTTCCGAGGTGAAGCGGTCCACTTCCGCCTGCACGTGCGCCTGCCGCTCCGCCGGGGTGGCGCTGGCAAGCTCCTTTTCCACGAACTCCACCAGCGGGCCGGCCGACAGGCAGACCACGTCGCAGCCGGCCGCATGCTGACGGATCAGGTCCTGCAGGTATTCGCCTTCCACGGTGCGGCGCGTCGCAAGAACCCCGACCTTGCGGCGCCGCGACAGCAGGGCGGCCGGCTTCACGGCCGGCACCACCCCGACGAAGGGAACGTGGAACCGCGCCCGCAGCTCAGCGAGCGCCACCACGGACATCGTGTTGCAGGCAACGACTACCAGCGCGGGCTTCTCGCGGCGCAGGAGGCGCGCGGCGACATCCAGCGTGGCCTCGATCACCTGGGCGCGCGATCTCTCCCCGTACGGGAAGTGCTCCCGGTCGGCAACGTAGACCAGTCGGCGGCCATCCAGGTACCCGCGGGCATGCGCCAGGTAAGGAAGCCCCCCGACGCCGGAGTCGAGAAACGCAACGGTCTCAGGATTCATTTCCGAAGAGCTGATCCAGTTTCTTCCTGGCCTTGCCCGGGTCCGCTCCGGCAGACGGGCGCCCGGGAGACGGAGAAGCGGCGGAGTCCCGGAAGGAAAAGAACGTGCAGAAGTTCGCGCGGTCCTTGTCCCGCACCATCTCGTCAATGGATTCGTTGCAGTCCCAGTGCGCGCCGGGGCTGTAGAAGCGGCAGTTGAGGCAGATCTTCAGGTCGCGGCCGCACGCGGAGCAGGTCGACGAACGGTAAACCTCCCGCGGGTTGTCCACGGGCGTCGAGCAGAAATGGCACGCGTGCATGGCAGGAGGATATACCAACCCCGGGGGGGCCAGCAAGCGGCGGCGTATTGCGGGCCGGGCCGCCGGCCGGCTATCATTGCCTTGATGTTCGTCTCACGGCCCTGTGCGGAGAAAGGCTGCAACCGTCCGGCGCTTTCCGGGTCGGATTCGTGCGTCGTGCATACTCCGGATGCCTCCGACCGTGTCCGGGGCCTTCTGCAGCGCCGAGAGGGGAACGTCACCCTGGAGGACAGGGACCTTCCCGGTGTGCGCCTGGAGGACCTTGACCTGTCCGGCGCGGTGATCTCGGGCTGCCGTCTCACCGCGGCCACCTTCGTTCGGGTGAAGCTCACCGGCGCGCAGATCCACCTGTCGTTCCTGGATCGGGCCGTCTTCGAGGAGTGCGACTTTTCCGGCTCCACCCTTCAGAACGCCGTGTTCGCCGGCTCCCAGCTCCTGCAGTGCACCTTCGAGGACTGCGAGATCGTGCAGGTGAACTTCCTGGGGATCCAGGGCGAGCACGTGAAGTTCGACCACTCCAACCTGTACGGATCGCGCTTCCTGGGGGCCATCTTCAGCTCGGTGTCCATGAGGGACTGCAACCTGACGCGCGCGGCATTCGACCTGATGCATCGCGACCTGGTGGACTACCACGGCTCCAATACTGCGGAGGCCGCCTTCGAGGAGCCGCCCCAGTGAAGTTCTTCTCCCTGTTTTCCCGGCTGGGCTTCTCCAACACCTACCTGATCGGCCCGGACAAGGGCGGGGGGGCCGTCCTGGTCGACCCTGGCGCGTTCGACGCGCCGCTTCTGCAGGCCGTCGAAGGCAACCACCTGGAGGTGCGGTGGATCCTGATCACCCACGCGCACAACTCCCACATCAACGGCGTGCGCGGGCTTCTCAAGGTCTACGACGCGGAGATCTTCTCCAACCAGCCAAGCGTGCTGGATTTCCCGGCCCACCACGTGCAGGACGGGGACCGCCTGCAGCTCGGTGAGCTCGCCGTGGACGTGATCGAGACGCCCGGCCACTCCATCGATTCCCTGTGCTTTTCCACGGGCGCGCTCGTGTTCACGGGGGACACGTTGTTTGCCGGCTCCATCGGCACGACGCGGGACGGGTACGCCCGCGGCCTGCTCCTGGAGTCCATCCGTCGCAAGCTCCTGTCCCTTGGTGACGAAGCGCTGATCTTCCCCGGCCACGGGCCGCCCACGAAAGTGGGAATCGAGAAGCTCTACAACCCGCTGCTCGGCGAGAAGCTCTGAAGGGCCCTCAGCACGTCCCGGAAACGCCGCGGCACGGGCGCGGTGAACGTGCGCGCCTCCAGCTCCCCGGGCAGCCGGATGGAAAGACTGCGCGCGTGCAGCATGAGCGCGGCGCCGGGAAAGCGCTTGTCCTGCCTGCCGTACAGCGGGTCTCCCAGCACGGGGGCTCCCAGCCCCTTCAGGTGCACGCGGATCTGGTGCGTGCGACCGGTGCGCGGCGCGAGCAGGACCAGCGCGTACCCCGGCCAGGCGCGAAGAACCCGGTAGCGCGTCAGCGCGGGCCTGCCGCCACGCGTGGTCCGGGCAAATCGCTTGCGGTTGCGGGGGTCACGCGCCAGGCGGTCCTCCACGAGTCCTTGCGGCGCCGACGGCACGCCGACGGTTATTGCCAGGTAGCGCTTGCGCACGGTGCGCTCGTGGAACTGGTGCGCGAGGAACGCGTGGGCAGCCGGGTTCTTGGCCGCGATGAGCACCCCGGAGGTATCCTTGTCCAGCCGGTGGACGATGCCCGGCCGCGCGTCCTCCTCGGGAAACTGCCGTCTCATCTCCGCGCATCGGAACAATAACGCGTTCAGGAACGTGCCGGAAGCGTTGCCGCTGCCGGGATGCACCACCATCCCGGCCGGCTTGTCGATGACGATCACGTCCTGGTTCTCGAACAGGACCGTCAGCGGGATCTCCTGCGGCACAAGATCGAGGGGCGGCGGGTCCGTGTAGCGCACCACGAGCGTGTCCCCCGAGTGGACCTTCCGCGCCAGTCGGGCCGGTGATCCGTTCACCCGTGCCTCCAGGATCCGGCTTCTCGCCTGGCTTCGCGTGAAAAGCTGAAGGTGATCCGTTACATAAACGTCCAGGCGGACGACGCAGCCCGGATCCAGGGCAACCCGGCACTCAACGGTGCGCGGATCGCTCATTGGTCTTGCCGATGAGGTAGTCGATGCCGGCAATCACAAGGGAAAGGGATGCCGCGGAGGCGGCGATCCAGACGGTCTCCTCCGTGGAGTAGGAGACAGCGGTTCCGGACCCGAGCGGCCAGGGAGCGTAGCCCGGCGTGAAGCCGTTGGAGGCGTAGCGCCAGGTATCGTAGGCTTCCAGCGTGAAGAAAAGGGTGAACGGAAAGGAGCCGACCGCCACGGCCTCGGCTCGGAACGCATCCTTCATCCACTGCTGGAACTCTTCTGGATCGTAGGGCTTGGGCGTGTGGTCCTGCGCCGGCGCCAGGCCGGCCGCCGAGGCCAGCAGGACGACGGCAACGACGGCCGCGAGCCCGGGATTTCTCACCGCGGCGCCCTCGGGCCAAACAGCGCCGTTCCCAGCCTCACGAGCGTCGAGCCCTCCTCCACCGCCAGCTCAAAGTCGGACGACATCCCCATGGACAGCACGTCGAAGCGCGGCCGTCCGCCGCGAAGGTCCTCGAACACGGATCGAAGACCGGCAAAGGACGCCCGGACCCTGTCCTGCTCGTCGGTGAGAGGCCCCACCGTCATCAGGCCGCGCACGCGAAGCCCGGGGAGTTTCTCGATGACCTCCAGCGCCACGCGCAGCTCGTCGGGGGAAGCGAAACCGGACTTCGACGACTCTCCGCTCGTGTTCAGCTCCAGGAGCACGTCCAGCGTGCGTCCCAGCTCGGAGCAGCGCGCGCTCAGGGCCTGGGCGGTGTGGGAGCTGTCGATGGACTGCACGCAACGGAACAGGGAAGCGGCCACACGAGCCTTGTTCGTCTGCAGGTGCCCGATGAGATGCAGCTCGCACCGGTCCTGCAACCCGGCGTACTTCGCTTCCGCCTCCTGTACCCGGTTCTCTCCCACCAGGGACACGCCAGCCTCCAGGGCTTCCTGCACGACCTCCCGCGGGTGGGTCTTGGTGACAGCCATGAGCCGCACCGCGGCGGGGTCACGGCCGGCGCGAAGCGCGGCACCCTCGATGCGCGCCTTCACCTCCACCAGCCGATCCGACAGCGTGCTCACCATTTCCACTGCCGAACGGGCGGGTACGCGCGCAGGACCGCGGCGCCCGCCAGGATTCCCAGCAGGACACCGGCGCCGCCCTGGATGAGGTTGCCGGGTACTTCCGTGAACGCCGGACCGGCTCCCTCCAGGAACACCCCGGCTGCCAGGTAGCCGCCGCCCATGACCGCTATCCCCGCGATGCCCCCGACGATCTGCATAAGGACGTTGCCGGGCTTTGCCGCGGCCACAGCCCCGACGACGAGGCCCTGCACGCCGTGGACAACGAGGGAGATGGGCGCCCAGAAAGCGAACGGGCCGCTCAGCAGGTCGGCAAGCGCGGTTCCCAGGCCGCCGGCAAGGGCACCGGACCATGGCCCCAGCGTGATGGCAGTGAACACGATGGCCACGTCGCCGAGGTTGATGTACCCCCGCGCCGGCAGGGGGACCTGCACCACGCGCGTAAGTACGGTCGTCACCGCTGCCAGGACCGCGATGGAGGCTATTCGAAACGCCGGCGAAAACGCCGGCCGCTCTTCTGTCATGCGGCGATTATAGAAAAAGACGCGCGTGCCGGCTATATCCGCAGAAAGGCCGGCCAGAGGAGGACCGCTGCCGCTGCCGCGAGCGCCAGCAGGTCCGGCGCGAGCGCCGATGCGCTCTTCAGCGCCGCGAACGACGTGCGGGCACTGCGGCGGCCGAAGCCCCGTCCCTCCAGCGCCATGGCAAGGAGCGGGATGGCCTTGACGGACTCTATGAGCACGGACGTCAGCACGGGCAGGTACGTCGGCACGAGCCTTGTCCTGCCCGCCGCGGCGCCGCGGCGCAGCCGGTGGGCGTCCGCCACGTTGCGCCAGGTGGCGGCCAGCGTGGGGATGGTCCGCAGCGTGATCGTGACGACAAGGCAGGCGGAGTACGGGACCAGGAACCACCGGAGCCCAAGGACCATGTCGTCAAGGGA
>DASRZR010000411.1:0-4109 GCA_035686185.1 Spirochaetia bacterium
GCCACCGGCAACACGCTGGTCCTGAAGCTGGCCAGCTTCGTCCCCCAGTCCGCCATCCGCATCATGGAGCTGTGGGAGGAAGCGGGGCTTCCGAAGGGCGTCATCAACCTGGTGACCTGCTCCCGCAACGAGGCGGAAATCCTGCTGAAGCACCCGGACGTGAAGGGCGTGAGCTTCGTCGGCTCCACCTCCATCGGGAAGCACATCTATGCCACGGCGGCCGCCAACGGCAAGCGCGTGCAGGCCCTCACCGAGGCGAAGAACCACGCGCTCGTAATGAAGGACGCGGCGCTGGAGCGCACGGCCCGCGGTATCGTGTCCTCCGCCTGCGGGTGCGCCGGCGAACGGTGCATGGCGCTTCCCACGGTGGTCGTGGAAGAGGCGGTGGCGGACAAGCTGGTGGGGTTGCTGGCCACGATGATCAAGGAGCTGAAGGTTGGCCCGGCGTATGACAAGTCGAGCCAGCTTGGGCCGCTGGTCAACGCGGAGCACCGGCAGTCGGTCATCAACTGGATCCAGAAGGGCGTGGACGAGGGCGCGAAGCTCGTGGTGGACGGCCGCGGCGTGTGCGTGAAGGGCTACGAGAAGGGGTTCTACCTCGGCGGCACGCTGTTCGACCACGTGAAGCCGGAAATGACCATTGGCAACCGGGAGGTGTTCGGACCGGTCCTGTGCGTGAAGCGCGTGAAGAACTTCGAGGAAGGCATCGCGCTGATGAACGCGAACGAGTTTGCCAACGGCTCGGTCATCTACACGCAGAACGGCTACGCGGCCCGCGAGTTTGCCCGCCGGACTCACGGCGGCATGGTCGGCGTGAACGTCGGCATCCCGGTCCCGCTGGGAATGTTCGGGTTCACGGGCCACAAGAACTCATTCTTCGGGGACCTGCATACCATGGGCACCGACGCGGTGCGGTTCTTCACGGAGCCCAAGACGCTCACCGCCCACTGGTTCTCGGAAGAGGAAGCGCGGGAAGCCAAGGTCATCAATACCTGGGACGGAATGATCTCGCTGCCCACGGACGGAAAGAAGTAGATCAGGGGGGCAACGGCCCCCGGCTGTTTCAGACGAGCGCCTGCAGACGGATGCAGGCGCTTTTTTTTACACCTCGGACGGCGCGGGAGCCGTCTCCTCACCGGGCGGCAGTGACGGCGCGCCGGCGGCGCGCCGCATCCGCAGGATTCCGGCGCCGACGAGCGCCGCGGCCGCGGCCGTGAGCGTCAGGCCCGCAACGGTGACCGCCTCCCGGAACTCCGCCGTCTGCCGCGCGGTCCAGCCGGCCGTGGTGACGGCGCCGCTGAACAGCACCGCGAGGATTGTTCCGGTGACCGCGATGCCGACGCCGGAGTTTATCTCGTTGACCGTCTCAAAGAGCGCCACGCCGATCGTGGTCCGGTTCTTCGGCAGGCCGCGCAGCACGTTGACGCCGGCGACAACGCCGACCACGCGCATTCCCGCGGCCTCCAGCACGAGCGCGAGGGCAACCCACGCGTACCCGAGATGGCTGAGCAGGCCGTAGACGGCGAGGCCGCACACCACCGCCGCGGCGCTGATCCACGCGGCACGGTCCAGGCCCACCCGTTTCACGAACGGATCGATGAACGCGCCGCCGGCCACCAGCACGACCACCTGGGGAAGCATGCCGATGGCGGCGAGCGCGGGCGTCCATCCCCAGTCGAGCTGGAGCTGCAGCGTCACCATGTACCCGAGGCCGGCGGTGGCAAGCCCGGCCGCGGCCTTGTACGCCAGGCCGCTGGAGACAAGCGGGCGCGCAATCAGCCCGAGGTCGAGAAGCGGGTAGCGCGCCGAGCGTTCCCGGAGGAAGAAGGACAGCGCTCCGCAGACGGCCACGGCCGCGACGGCCCAGGGGATCCACGACCCGGAGCCCTCGTTCACGAACAGCGTCGGCGCCACGAGCGCCGGCACGATCGTCGCCGTGCCCAGGAAGGCCCCGGCAAGGTCCAGCGGGTCCGTGTGGAGGTCGGCCGCCGCGTCCGCGGCAATCCCGAACCGCACGCCGAGGAATGCCAGCGCGGCTATCGGAACGTTCAGCAGCATCAGGACCTGCCAGGGAGCGATGGCCAGCACGAAGCCGCCCGCCGGCGGCCCGATGGCAAGCCCGACCAGGCCCACGGTCGAGATCAGGGTCATCGCGCGGACCCGGAGGCTGTCGTCCTTGAACAGGCGGAATGCCAGTGCCATGGAACCGGGAGTGGTCATGGCGGCCGCCACGCCCATGGCGGCGCGGACCGCGATGAGCTGCCCGGCCGTGGACACGAACGCGGTGGCCAGGCTCGCCAGGCCGAGCAGCGCCAGCCCGATGAGCATGATACGGCGCCGACCGAAGCGGTCCGCGATCGCACCGAACGTCAGCATCAACCCGCCGAACACGACGGCGTAGGACCCCGTGACCCACTGCAACGCGGTGGTCGAGGCACGCAACTCGCGCCCGATGGTGGGCAGCGCGACGTTCAGAAGCGAATTGTCCAGCATCTCAAAGAGAAACACGGCGGACAGGCCCGCCAGGGCCACCCACGCCTCCCGCAGCGTCCGCGGGGATCCGGCATCATTCATGGCCGCGGCCCATCCTTTCCAGCAGGCGAACGACAACGGCCAGCTCGCTGTCCGTCACCGGTTCCGTCAACACGCTCTGCCACTCCGCCACGTGGCTCCCCAGCTTCTTGCGCACTCTCCATCCTTCCCGCGTCAGGTACAGCTCCTTCGCGCGCCCGTCGACCGCCGAATCCTTGCGCAGGATCAGCCCCTTGCGCTCCAGCCCCTGGACCAGGTTCGTGATGGAAGATGTTACCAGCCGCATGTCTTTCTCCAGGTCCTTCTGGACGGGAGGCGCCCCCTCCAGGACCCGGTCCGCGATCAGCCCGAACACGAAGCCCTGGGAAAGGGAAAGACCGAAGGGTTTCAGGTGCTCTTCAATCAGCTTCTGGGAGTGGCTCTCCACGATCCGCAGCCAGCGGAGGAACTCGGAGTTGAGAAACGCGCGGGATTCTTTCGGCATTTGGTTCGACCTCGAACCAAATATAGCCTGCGGAGCGTTTCCCGTCAACCGTCACGGCTCGGCGGAAAAGGGGCCATCCACGGGAACGGAAGGAGGAGGAGGCGCGCAGGGGTCCGCCCGGGAACGGGCGCGATGCCTACTTGGGTCCCCCGCCGGTGGCCGGCGCGATCATCCCCATCCCCTTCTGCGTGTCCCCGTCCAGGAAGACGTGCAGGTACAGGCCGGACCGCGCGGAAGGAACGTGAATGACGCGGATGGTGTCCGCAAGGGCGGAAAGGCCGGGGTCCAGGTCCACCAGCGAGTTTCGGGACTTCAGGAGGAAGTCCTCGTTCAGACGGCTGCCCGTGTTGTCCGGGAACAGCGGCATGATGGCGATATCCGCCTCCACGAGGTCCGCGAAGAAGTGGGTCCCGTAGGAGACCTCCGGCGTGTACCCGTCCCGCGCGAAAGCGATCTCCACGAGCAGGCGCGTGTTGTTGATGTCCGCGTAGCTCACCGGCACGCCGAGGTTGATGTCGTTGCTCCCCCAGCGGCCCGGCCCCAGGAGCGCGTAGCGCTTGCCGGCCAGCCTTCGGTTCAGCTCCCCCACCGCCCTGCCAATGCGATGCTTCTTCTCCGCCGTGTCCAGGCGGTCATAGGCGCGCGGGTCAACGTAGACCAGGTACTCCACGTCGGTGATGACCGCGTTGGAAAGCCCCGACTGCGTGACGAACAGCGTGTCTTCCTGCCGGACGCCGGTGGGCAGCACCACCTTCTCCACCTCCCGGCGCAGGGAGAGGGACCGGCACTGCAGGATGTACAGCTTGTTCTCGTCCCAGGCAAACTCGATATCCACGGGCCTGCCGTAGGCGGCCTGCACGGTGGACAGGACCTTCTTTACCAGGGGCACGAACGCGGACTTCGTGAGCAGGTTCTCGAACGTCAGGCACAGGGAGGAGGGCGGCAGGTCCTGCGTGCGGAACAGCGGGGCCTTCATTTCCCCGTCCGCCATCAGGGAGACGGCCAGGTACAGGTCCGGGTGTGGTGCCTCCCCGGCCAGCGTGCGGAGGTCGATCGTGGCAAGCTCTCCCGTGCGCAGGTTGATGGCGTCCAC
>DASRZR010000412.1:0-18771 GCA_035686185.1 Spirochaetia bacterium
CGGCCCGGGGCGGCGTCGGGCTCCGCGGGTCCGCCCGAGGTCCCATCGGAAGCTGCCGGTGACCGCCTTCCCGTACGGGTCCAGGAGGGGAAGGCCGGGATCGAATCGGTGGCCGGCCTCCGGCTGCCAGGGGCCATCCACGCGGTAGAGGTAGAACGCGCCCGCGCCCACGCCCTCCACCTGCACGTGCCACACGTCTCCCGTGCGGTTCAGGTGGGGGTCCAGCTCAATTTCCCGGACCGGTCGGGAGCTCTCCGGGGAATCGAACAGCAGGAGGGAGACCGCCGTGGCGTGCCGGCTGAACACGGAGAACTGCGTCCCGCGGTCACCCGGTGAGGCGCCAAGAGGCAGCGGCTTGCCCGGGGAGGTGCGAAGGTCCGGGAGAATCACTCGGTGCATGGTGCAGCGCAATGGTAGGGGCGCGGTGTCCGCGGGGTCAAGCCGCGACCGACTGCGCCGCCAGCGCCGGACCCGGCCCTTACCCCAGGGTTCCCGCCAGCCCGATCTCCCTGGCCACCGGCCGCATACCGAGAATGGTCTGCCCGATCAGGTCGGAAACCTCCACGCCCATCATCGCGGCGCCCTTCTCGATCACGGACCGGTTGACGCCGGCGGCGAACTTCAGGTCCTTCCATTTCTTCTTCACCGACGAGGCTTCCATGTCCAGGATGCTGCGGGAGGGCCTCATGAGCGCGGAAGCCTTCACGAGGCCGGTGAGCTCGTCCACCGCGTACAGGACCTTCTCCATGCGCTCCGTGGGCTCCACCTCCGAGCAGATTCCCCACCCGTGGCTCACCACGGCGTGGATGTACTCCGGCGGGAAGCCTGCCTCTCCCAGGATGCCGGGGCTTCGCTTGCAGTGCTCCTCCGGGTATTTCTCGTAGTCGATGTCGTGCACGAGGCCGACGATGCCCCATTTCTCCTCGTCCTCGCCGTACAGCCGGGCATAGTGGCGCATGACGGCCTCCACGGAGAACGCGTGGGCCTTCAGGCTCTCGGTCTCGTTGTAGCGGAGGAACAACTCGAGGGCTTCCTCCCGGGTGGGTGTATGAACAGGAATCGACATGGCGCGCAGTGTAACACTGATTGCACGCCTCCGCCGGCAGCAGTATCTTACCCGGCATGGATCCCGGCGCCCCTGCGCTCCCGCCCTCGTTCTTCGAGCTCGTGCGCGTCTCCGCCGTGCCCGTGCTGGTGGACTTCTGGGCGGAGTGGTGCGGCCCCTGCCGCATCGTGTCTCCGACCATCGAGCGGCTGGCGCGGGAGAACCATGGGCGCCTGCTCACCGTGAAAGTGAACGTGGACCGCCGCCCCCAGGTGGCGCAGGCATTCGAGATCCAGGGCGTTCCCACCATCATGCTGTTCTGGAAGGGCGAGCCGCGCATGAGGCTCACCGGCGCCTATCCCTACGAGGCGATACTGGAAAACATCCAGGAGAACTGGCCGCGCGCGGCCGGCGTCACCCCGCAGGCGGTGTGAGCTGCACCTCGGCGGAATGGACGGCATCCGCGCCCCCCAGGACCCTCAGCCACGGCTCCACGAACGGCCGTGGTCCGACCCGAAGGTCCATCACCCAGTCGTCTCCCTGGCGCAGGGCCGAGCCGGAAAGAAGCAGCTTCTTCTTCCGTGATTTCTCCGGCACCGAAAGTCGCATCCCCTCACCGGCACGTTCCAGCGTCACCGGCGCGTGGGCATCCCGAAGGTATTCCGCGAGGCTCTGCGCCGGGTTGGCGTGAAGGTCCGCGGGCAGCCGTATCCGCAAGGTGATCTCCGCCGGCTGGTGGTCCGCCGGCGCCAGGATGCGTGTTCCCACCCGCAGGCGCCCGGTATCCCAGGCGATGACCTCTGCGGTCGTTCTTCCATACCAGCGGCATTCCTCACCGAGTATCCCGGACCCGGACACGAGCGTTTCCGAGACGGACAGCACGTTGTCCGCCTGCTCCGGCAGTCGCGCCAGAAAATCCCGCAGGAGCCACGCGTCGATCCACTGCCGGCCCATGCCCGCCGCCGCCAGGGGAACGTCGACGGGCATGAGAACGGGCGCCAGGTGTCGCTTGCGCTCCACGAGCCCGCGGACCTTCTCGATCTGCGCCCGGTCCACAGGCGGCCGGGGCGCGAGGGACGGGGCATCCTTTCCGCTGACTGCCCGCTGGTAGCGGCGGCGGAGGAAGTCCTGGCGTTCATCGTCATCCAGAGAATCAAACGGTCCGGGTTGGTTCTCCGGTTCCCCGTCCAGTTCGAGGCCGCGTGCCTCCCACCACTCCTGGGTGGCGCGACGGGCCGGCTCGGAGAGCCCCGCGTCCGTGATGCTCCCCGCCGAGGAGAGACGGCGCAGCAGCTCGTGGGCACCGGGACCGCCACGGGCGAGCGCCTGGGAGGCGAGGAACTCCGGCCACGAGCTGGAAAGCCGGTACTCGAAGCCGTTCGTCTCGCAGACGGACTTGGCCCGGCCGATGAGCGGACGCCACGCGCGCTCATCGACGGAAACCGGGTCGTGGGCGAGCGGCGTGAACGGCATTCGGACCAGCAGCCCGAAGCTGAGCACGACGCGAGGCGCCGCGGCGGCCCGACGGCGCACGTCCTTCAGCCACTTCAGGAAAGCGGCGAGCTCGGCGAAGTCCTCTTCCGATTCCCGGCCCGTGAGGATGTAGAACAGCTTCAGCTCCCGGGTCGGCCGCTCGTGGATCATTCCCACCGCGCGGCGCAGGTCTTCCTCCGTCAGTCCCTTCTGCATCAGCGCGCGAAGCCGTGCGCTGATGCCCTCCACCCCGAGGGAGAAGCTGTGCTTGTCCGCGGCCACCTGCAGGTCCAGCAGACCCGACGTGCGGGCCAGCACGTCCGCCCGCTGGCTCATCAGGTTGACGCGGAGGAACAGGCGGTGCAGCTCGAGGAGGAGCACCGTGAGATCCGGGTGCGAGGTGAACGTGAAGCTTTCCACCTCCAGCGTGGAAGCCCCGGCCTTCTGCTTGAGCTGCCGCGCCTGCTCCAGGATCCGGCCGGAGTCGATGGTGCGGAACGGGGCGCGGTCGTAGCCTTCGAAACAGAACGAGCACCGGCACGGACAGCCGGCCGTGATGGAAACACGGGCCGTGCCTGCCTCGGGGCCGGGGAGAACCGGCGCTCCCCGTCCGGCCGCCGCGCCCACGCGCTGCGCGCGAGCGCGGCGGACCGCTGACGGCGCGCCGGCCACCCAAAGGCCGGGGGTTTCCTCCGCAATCCGGCGCAGGCGTTCCCGCCGGGGCAGGTCGCGCAGTGCGCGGAAGCGAGCCACGAGCGCCCCGACCGCGCCTTCCCCCTCCCCGAAAAAGATCGCATCCGCCACGCAGCCTCCCTGTGGAGTCACGAGGGCGTGCGACGCGCTTGCGTTGGACCCTCCCAGGATGAGCGGGGGCCATTCCTCGCCGCGCTCTGCCGCGGTCAGCGGCATCCCGGAGGAAGCCAGGAGGTGGGGAAGGTTCACCTGCTCCAGGAGCCATGAGTTGGAAACGAGCAGGAGGTCGAACTCACCGCCGGGCCGATGAGACTGCGTGCCGAGGATCAGGGGCAGTCCCGCCTGCTCCATCAGCCTCGCGTCGGCGGGCCGGGGCAGGAACGCCATGTCCACGAACGCGTCCGGCAGGGCGGCCCGAACCTCTGCGGCCAGGAAAAGGTGAGGCGTGGAGCGCTGCACGTCCTCGAAAGGAGACAGGCGAAGCACGAGCACCCGCAAGGATGCCCGTTCCCACGAAGGGTTGCCGAAGCTCGGGTTCGGAAGGTACAGGCGCCAGTCGCGAAGCCGGCAAAGAAGGCGCGCAAGGTCCGGGAGGGCGGGCATGCACGGCAACAGTAGACGGCGCCCGCCGTTCGCGTCTACGATCCCTTCCATGAAAACCTCCCTGGCAAGAATCGTCTCCGTCCTCGCGGCGTGCATCGCCGTCCTCCTGCTGGCCGGATGCGCCCCGGCGGTCGTGGCGAAGAATACCGTGATCCAGATGGCCTACAAGGCCACGCTGGCGGATGGCACGGTCTTCAGCCAGTCGGAGGAGGGCAAGCCGCTGGAGGCCCTTGTCGGAGGAGGGTTCCTGATCCCCGGGCTGGAGAAGCAGATGATCGGCATGAAGCTGGGGGAAAAGCGTACGATCACCGTGAAGGCCGCGGACGCCTATGGCGAGGCCGATCCCTCCGCCATCCAGACCGTTCCGCGCGCCCGATTTCCCAAGGACCTCGATCTGAAAGTGGGAGCGCGCTATCAGCTGAACCTGCCCGCCGGGTCTCTGTCCTTCATCGTGACGGCAATCAACGGCCAGTTGGTCACCGTGGATTTCAACAACCCGCTGGCCGGAAAAGACCTCACGTTTGACGTGACAGTCGTGAAGATCCGGCCGGCCACCAAGGCAGAGTTGTCCGCGGCCGCAAACGCGGCGGCTCCTCCCCCGGGCACGCCGGCCGCACCCGAAACACCGGCCGCGCCCTCCACCCCGAAGCAGTAGGAGGCGCATGCCGCTACGGGTCCTGCTCACCTCCGACCTGCACCTCGGCATGAAGTTCGCCGGCTACCCGGAGGATGTCCGCGCCGCCCTGGTGGAGGCCCGCTTCACGTGCCTGGACCGGGTGGTGGCCGGGGCAAACGCGGCCGAAAGCGACCTCCTGGTCATCGCCGGAGACCTGTTCGAGAGCGTCGGCGCGGCCCAGCGGGACATCCTGCGGGCCGCGAAGTCCCTGGGGGCTTTCCGCGGGAAGCTCGTGGCCGTGCTGCCGGGCAACCATGACTACCTTTCCGGTGAGGACAAGCTGTGGACGAAGTTCCGCGACCACGCCGGAGATGGCGTCCTGCTGCTGGATGCGGCACGGCCCTGGCCGCTCACCGGCTACGATCTCGATGCCTGCCTGTATCCGGGTCCCTGCACGGACAAGCACTCGCCGGCCAACGCCATTGGCTGGGTGCGCGCCGCCGAAAAGGACCGCGGCATCCGTCACCACATCGGTGTGGCGCACGGAAGCCTGGAGGGGCTTTCCCTGGACCGGGAAGGGCTGTATTACCCCATGAAGCTCGCCGAGCTTGCAGAGACCGGCGTGAAGACCTGGCTGATCGGGCACACGCACCTTCCATTTCCAACGGAGCCGGGCCCGCGGGACCTCGCGTTCATCGCCGGCACGCCGGAGCCGGACGGCTTTGACTGCACGCACGGCGGGTCCGCGTGGTCACTCGATCTGGCGGACGACGGGGCGATAAGCGCGGCGCCGGTTCCCACGGGCGAGCTTCGGTTCCGCGACGAGGCGCGGACAGTGCATTCCGCGGCCGACCTGGACCGTCTGGAGCGGGAGCTCACCGCCGGGGCGCCAAAGCGGACGCTGCTGCGCCTGCGGCTTTCCGGCCGGGCGCCGCGCCCGGTGCTGGACGACATCGAGGGTGTTCGGGCCCGGCTCCGTGCGGCACTCCTGCACCTGGACTTCCGCACCGATCAGCTCCGGGAAGAGATCACCGCGGATGCCATAGACCGGGAGTACCCGGCGGGCTCGTTCCCCCACTCGCTTCTTTCCGCCCTGGCGGCGGAGGACGACCAGGAAGCCCTGCAGATCGCCCACGATTTCCTCCAGGAGCTGGGGCGATGAGGCTCGGGCGGCTTTCTCTGCAGCCGTTCGGAGCGTTCCCAAAGAAGTCGCTGGCGTTCACGCCCGGCCTGAACGTGGTGCTCGGGCCCAACGAAGCGGGGAAATCCACCGTGTTCAACGCCGTGCGCCTTGCGCTCCTTGTCTCCACGGACCTTCCCAAGCGCGAGCGGGAGAAAAAGATCGATCCCTACCTGCCGGCTTCCGGCGGAGACTACGTGCGCGTGGACCTGGAGCTGCTGAAAGGCGCGGAGACATGGTTCGTGAGGCGCCGTTGGGGCACGGGGGCGTTCTCGAAGCTCGAGCTGCAGGGCGGAGGCACGTTCGGGGACGAGGAGACCGTTCGCGGGAAGCTTGCCGAGCTGTTGCCGGCCCGGCCCGGCACCGTGGAGCACGTGCTCCTGACCCGGCAGTCCCTGCTGGGCCGCACGCTGGAATCCTTTGCCGAGGAGGCAAGAGACTCGCTGGCGGACCTGTCCGACATCCTCCGACGCGCCGTGCTGGAGACGGGCGGCGTTTCCGTGGACCGATTCATACAGAAGGTGAAGGCCGAACGGGATGCGGCGTTCCTGCGGTGGGACCGGCAGGCCGGCGCGCCGGAGAAGAGCAAGGGCGTTCAGAAGCGCTGGTCAAAGGGAAAGTTCGGGACGGTGGTGGCAGCCTGGTACGAGCTGGACGACGCGCGGGCGCTCGCCGGGAAGGTCGTCGCCTGGGAGCAGCAGCTCGACGCGGTGAACGCGGAGCTGCGCGGCGCGGGTTCCGAGGCGGCCACGCTTGCCTCCTTCCTGCAGGGGTCGGAAGTCGCTGCCCGGGATGCCCGCGAGCGCCGCGCGCTGGAAGCCGACCTGCGCGCCCAGAAAGCGGAAGCGGACAGCCGCAGCAGCGCCGTGGAGAAATGGCCCGTGGCGGCGCACCGGGCGCGCGAGCTGGAGCAGTCTCTTGCCGGTGCCGAGGCCCGGCGCGCGTCGTTGCAGGAGGAGCAGCGCCGCGCGCGCGGCTCTGAGGAGGCCCGTCTGCTGAAGGAGCGCGTCTCCCGCGCCATGCGCCGCAAGGCGGTGGTGGAGGAGACGCGCACCGCGCTCGCCGGCGTGGCGAAGCTTGACCGCAAGGCCCTGGCCGAGCTGCGCGCCGCCTCGGATGCGCTGGCCCGGCTGGAGGCCGGGCTGGAAGCCGCAAAGATCACGGTCACCGTGGCCGGCCGCGCGGCAGGAGAGGTCACGACGCAGGAGGATTTTGCCCCGGAGAAGCACCAGGAGCTCGGGCCGGGTCGGACGCTCGGCCTGGCAGCGGCCGGCCGTGTGCGCATCGTGCACAAGGATCTGGAGATCGAGGTGAGATCGGGGGACGCCGACGCCTCGGCGCGGGCAGAGAAGGCCGCCCACGCGCGCGCCACCCGGGACGAGCTGTTTCGCGCGCTCCACGTAAGGGACGTGGAGGAGGCGGCCGAGCGCAACAGGGAATGGGAGCGCCTGTCCGAGCGGCTGGCCGGCGCGGAACGGGACCTGGCCGAGGAGCTGGGCGGCGAACGGCTGGAAGACCTGCAGGCAGACCTGGCGGCAGCCGCCGAGCTCTCCGCCGGGAGGAGCCTGCCGGAGGTGAGCGCGGAGCTTGCCCGGTTCGAAACGCAGGAACGCAACGATCGGCAGGAGCTGGACCAGCTTCACCGGCAGCTCTCCGAGTGGGAGTCCGCGTGGGGCTCCCTGGACAAGCTCGTGCTGCAGCTCGCCGAAGCCCGGGGCAGGGAAGCTGAGCTTCAGGCCCGGATTGCGGCCGGCCGCGCGCTCCCCGCGGGATTTGTGGACGCCGAGGCGTTTCTCGCGGCCGTGGAAAAAGCGCGCTCGGACCTGGGAAAGGCGGAGGTCCGACGCGGAGAGCTCAGCGTCACTGCCCGAGGCCTGGAGGAGCAGTCACGGGAGTGGGGCGGCCAGTCGGCGGAGGAGCTTGCCGTGCAGGTCTCCGATGCGGAGGAGGCGTTCGCGGCGGAGCTGCGCCGCGCGGAGGCGCTGGACCGCGTGGCCCGGCAAAGCGAGGCGTTGCTTGGCTCCACGGACGGGGCAGTCACCTCCGGGCTGCAACGACGGCTGTCGGACATGCTTGCCGCCATGACCGCGGGTCGACACCGGGAGCTCGTGATGGAAGGAGCGCTGCCGGTGGCTCTCTCGGAAGGCGAAGAGGTCTCCCTCACCTGGGAGCAGCTTTCCGCGGGGACCCGGGATACGCTGGCCCTCGCCCTGCGCCTGGCGATGGCCGACTATTTCCTGGGGACGGCGGACGGGTTCATGCTGCTTGACGATCCGCTGGTGGACATGGACCCCGAGAGGCAGAAAGCAGCCGCGGCGGCGTTGAAGACGTTTGCCGAGAGGCGACAGCTCATCGTGTTTACCTGCCATCCCGCTACCGCGGCGCTGTTGGGCGCGCGTCCGCTCATGCTGGCGGGACCTGCCGCTCCGCCTCATCCAGAGACCGCTGCAGGTCAGCGGCCACGACCCGGTTCTTCTCGCGCTTCTGGTTGAGGAAGCCCCCGATCTCCGAGCCGGTCCGCAGGCCCCGGGTCACGAGCACACCCAGCTCCTGCTTGGACGCCACGTTTCCCGGTGGCATGTCGTGCTCCCGGCCGTACAGCTCCCGCGCGTGCCACAATACCCGGGCAGCCCTTCGGTCGGTGCGGTTCAGCCGGTTGAACCCGGGGATGCGAACGTAGTTGGCAAACGGGTCCCAGGAGCGTTCGGCGTCCTGGGTCTGCCGGTTCTTTACCTGGAACTTCTCCTCCAGCCCCCGGGCGCGCAGCTCCACCATGAGCGTGTCCGCCAGCTCGTGCAGGTGCAGGACATCGGAGATGGCGTAGTCCAGCAGGGCGGGGGAAAGCGGGCGCCGAAGCCAGTTCGCCCGCTGAAACCTGTCCTTGGCCCGGGCCGACCCGCCGACTCCCGTGAGGTCATGCAGGCCACCGGTCCTGCCCAGGAGCCGGGCCGCTACCACGAGGTCCAGGATGGGCGAAGGGCGGATTCCCAGCGCGTGCTGGAACGACAGCAGGTCGTTGCCCGCGTCGAACCAGATGAGCTCCCACGGGGCCTTCTCCAGCAGTGGCCGCAGGACGTCCGGGTCCCGCAGCGCCAGCGGGTCCACGATGAAGCCCCGGGCACCGTCGAAGAGCTGGATGAGGGCCACGTGGATGCCGTAGCGGTGGAGGTTGTTCTCTCCCTCCACGTCGATGGCAAGGCGGGTAACGCCCTGCCCGCGAAGCCGGTCCACGAGCCGGCGCACGCCCTCCTCCGACTGGATGAGCTCGTAGCTCACTGGTTCTGCAGCGCTTCCACCATGGCGGCCACGTTCTCGGGCTTCGCGTCCCGGGGAACGTCGTGCGCGGGGGAGGCGATGTAGCCGCCGTCCTTCCCGATGGCCGCGAGGAGCCGTTTCACCTCGTCCTTCACGTCCGTGGTGCTGCCGTAGGGAAGCGTCTTCTGCGTGCTGATGCCGCCGTAGAAGGACAGGCGCTCACCGTAGCGGCGCTTGGCGTCGTACACGTCGATGACCTCGGGCTGGAACGGGTTGAACACGTCCAGGCCGGCCTCGATGAGCTCCGGGAACAGCTCGTCCACCTTGCCGCAGGAGTGGATGAACACGCGCTTGCCGCGCGCCTTCACGGCCCCGTACATGCGCGTGATCCGGGGCTTGATGAACCGTCTCCAGGCGGCCGGACCCATGAGCAGTCCGCGCTGTTGGCCCCAGTCATCTCCGAACATCATGGCATCGATCGGAAGCGCGCACGCCTTCTCGATGATGGCGAGGTTGAACTCCACGATCCGGTCCAGCAGCGCGTCGGCGAACGCCGGCTCTTCCACCATGGCCACAAGGAAGTTCTCCATGCCGGCCAGCGTCCAGGCGCGCTCGTAGAGGCTGAAACCAAGGTCCGTCACGTGGAACTGCCCCGGGGTGGAGGCGATCAGCGCCGCGTGGTCCGCAAACCGCGTGGGCTCGTCCGGGTCCGGCAACCGGAACCCGGCCAGCGACCCCGGCGTGACGCTCACGTTGCACACGTTGCCGATGTCCCGGTCTATGGACCGGTCCCACTGCACGCCGAACTGGTCCTCCCAGATGTCGGGACGAACCTCCCGCCAGGAGCCGGCCGGCTCCGTGTGCAGGATGTGAAGGCAGTTGCCGAGCTTCGACTCGAAGTCCGGGTCTCCGTAGTATTCCGCCATGGCCTGCCGGGCGGGCTCGGTGAACCGGATGTTGTAGGGAATGCGGTCCGGCTGCCGGTGGTCGAGGCTGGCCAGGACGCGCTCGCGGTTGGTCACGGGTTCCTCCGAACGGCCAGTATAGGCGGCCTCGTCCCGGAGGGTCAATTCGCAGTACGTTGCAGCCATGCAGCAATCGTTCGATCCGGGCCTCACGCAGGCCTACGGCGGCCGCCTGCGGCGGATGGTCAACCGGGACGGCTCCTTCAACGTCCGTCGGCGCGGCCGGCACCTCCAGGACCTGCACCTGTACCAGTTCTTCATCCGCCTGTCGTGGCCCGTGTTCATGGCGGTCCTGGCCGGTGGCTTCCTCGTGGTGACGCTGGCGTTCACCGGCCTGTACTTCGCGGCCGGCGTGGACGGGCTCCAGGGCATTTCCGAGCACGGACCGGTCCAGACCTTCCTCGGCGCATTCTTCTTCAGCGTGCAGACGCTCACCACCGTGGGCTACGGCGCCATCTTTCCCCGTGGCCTGGGGGCGAACATCGTGGCGAGCGTTGAGGCGTTGTGCGGCGTGCTCGGCTTCGCCTTCAGCGCCGGCATCCTGTACGGCAGATTCTCCCGGCCGAACGCGCGGATCCTGTTCAGCTCCCACGCCCTGGTGGCCCCGTATCAGGACGGCACGAGCCTGCAGATCCGGATTGCCAACCAGCGCGCCAACGCGCTGGTGGACCTGGAGGCCACGCTGGTGCTGATGACGGTGGAGGGATCCGGCGACCACGCGCGGCGCGTGTACGCCAAGCTGGAGCTGGAGCGGCCCACGGTGTTCTTCCTGCCGCTCACGTGGACAATCGTGCACCCCATTGTGCCCGGCAGCCCGCTGCACGGCGCCACGCCGGACCAGCTCGAGTCCCGTGCCGCGGAGATCCTGGTGCTCGTCCGCGGGTTCGACGACACGTTCAGCCAGGTGGTGAACGCGCGCTTTTCCTACCGCTACGACGAGATTCTCTGGGGCCAGCGCTTTTCTCCCGCCTTCCACAACGACCATGACGGCCACCTCGTGCTGGACCTGGCGAAGATGGACGACGTCAAGCCGGCATGATAGGGTCGGCCATGCCCCCTCAGCCCGGTTGCTCTGCGGTCCTCGGCCCGGCCGTGCCGAAACGGTGTTCTGGCGATGAGAGGTGACGCCGTCCCTGGCGGGCAACGGGTCCTGATCATAGGCGCCGGGGCCATCGGGGGGACCCTCGGTGCGCTGCTGTCCCGGGCCGGAATCGACGTGACGTTCCTCACCCGTACGGAGGAGGCGGCCGCAGAAATCCGCGGGCGCGGGCTGACGGTCAGCGGCGTTCGCGGGACACTCAGCGCCCAGCCGCGGGCGGTGGCCGGCCCCGCCAGTCCGGAGGGCCCGTTCCATGCCGTCCTGGTGGCGGTGAAGGCCTACGACCTTGCCGGCGCCGTCGGCCCGCTGGTCCCGTCCATTCCGGCCGACTGTCCCGTGGTGTCCCTGCAGAATGGAATCTGCCTCGACGAGCTGGAAGCGCTCGTCGGGCCGCACCGGGCAGTGGGATGCGTGGTGGGCTGGGGTGCTACGCTTCGCGGGGCCGCCGAAATGGAGCTGACGTCCGAGGGCGAGCTTGTCATCGGGTGCCGCTCGGCCGCGGGCGCCTCACGGCTCGCGGCGTTGCAGGAGTTGCTGTCCCTCGCGTTCCCGACGGAGGTATCCTCCGACATCCTCGCGGACCTGTACTCCAAGCTCATCATCAATTCCTGCATCACCACGGTGGGAGCGTTGTGCGGACAGAGGCTGGGGTGGATGCTCGGCCGCCGCTCCTGCCGGCGGATCTTCATCGGCATCATGCAGGAAGGCATGGTCGTGGCCCATGCCGCGCGCCTGTCCGTTCCCGCCTACGCGGGACGGCTGGACTACGAGGCGTTCGTCCACGGAAGCGGGCCGCTGGCCGTCGCGCGCCGGCACCTTGTGCTGCGGATCATGGGCACGAAATACCGGCGCCTGAAGTCCTCCAGCCTGCAGAGCCTGGAGCGCGGGAGACCCACGGAAGTGGACTCCTTCAACGGATACATCGCCCGGCGGGCCCGGGATCTGGGCGTTGCCGCGCCCCTGAACGAACGGCTGGTGACCATGGTCCACGAGATCGAGCAGGGCCGGCGCGCCATCTCGCCTGCCAACCTGGAGGGCCTTCCATGAAAACGCTGGGAATCCTGGGCGGAACGAGCTGGGTCTCCACGGTCGAGTACTATCGGCTGCTGAACGAGGGAGTGCAGAAGTCACTCGGCGGCGTGCATTCCGCGCACCTGCTGCTCGCCTCCGTGGAGTTCCAGGAGTACTCAGACTGGATGGCGGCCGGCGACTGGGCCTCCGTGGAGCAGGCCCTGCGCGCCGAGGCCGCCCGGCTGGGCGCCGGCGGGGTGCATGCCGTGCTGATTGCCTCCAACACGATGCACGTCTGCGCGGAAGCGGTCCAGGAAGCGGCCGGCGTGCCGGTGCTCCACATCGCGGACGCCGTGGGCCGTCTCATTGGCGGGCGCTCGATCCGGACTGTCGGCCTGATGGGCACGCGCTATGCCATGGAAAAGGACTTCTATCGCGTGCGGCTTCGGGAGCGTTTCGGCATCGAAAGCCTCATCCCGCCGGAGACGGACCGTGTCCGGATCAACCGCATCATCTTCGAGGAGTTGTGCCAGGGGAAGTTCCTGGACGAGTCGCGCCGGTTCGTGCTGCGCGCGGCCGAAGAGCTGATCCAGCGCGGCGCCCAGGCCATCGTGCTGGGCTGTACCGAGCTTCCGCTCATCGTCCACGACAACGACCTGAGCGTGCCGCGCTTCGACACGATGGCGGCTCACGTGGGAGAAGGACTGGCGTTCCTGCTCGGTTAGCTACGGCACCACGACGGTCCGAATCCCGCCTCCGAACCGCTGCAGGTTGTCCAGGGCCGCGTTGATGGCACCCGCTTCCAGCGGGATGGATTTCGTGACCACCGCGGACGTGTCCAGTGTCCCGCGGCGCGCCATCTCGATGACGGTCGGAAGCTCGCTCAGCAGGTGGTCGTTGGATCCGATGACCTGGGCTTCCCCTCCCAGCACTTCGCGGTAGGTGTCCAGGCTGAGCGTCTCCGCCGTGATACCCACGAGCACGGCGCGTCCCAGCGGCGCGAGGCATCTCACCGCCTGGTGCATCGTGGCGGCCATCCCGATGAGCTCCACGGCCACGTCCGCTCCGCGGCCACCGGTGGCCTTTCGGATGGCCTCCACCGGGTCAGACTGGCGCGCGTTCACCGGCACGGCTCCGTAGCGCGCCGCCAGGTCCAGGCTTTCCTCCCGGATGTCCACGGCGAACACGGTGAGCGCGCCGAACGCGCGGGCGAGCTGAACGGCCGACATCCCCAGGCCGCCGACGCCAATGATCGCGGCTGTTTCCCCCGCCCGCAGGCTGCCCTTTCGAAGCGCGTGGAACGCCGTGGCGGAGGCGCACATGAGCGTCGCACCCTGCTCGAACGGGATCTCTTGCGGCAGCGGCAGCGCGTTGCGGGCCGGCACCACGATCTTCTCCGCGAACCCTCCGTCCGTGTAGTGCCCGATCATCAGGCCGGTGGGGCAGAACTGCTCGTTGCCGGACGCGCACGAGGGGCAGTCTCCACAGGTGACGTTGTAGTGCAGGCACACGCGGTCCCCGGGCTTCCGGCGCGTCACGCCGCGGCCCACCTGCTCCACGGTGCCAGCCACCTCGTGACCGAGCGTCATGGGCAGCGGCCTCACCGGGGAGGTGCCGGCCCGGTAGTGCACGTCAGAATGGCAGATGCCTGCCGCGCGGACCCGGACCAGCACGTCCCCGTCCGCAACGCGCGGCTCGGGTATCTCCTGCATCTCGAGCGGGGAGCCAACCTTCACGAGCCTGACTGCCTTCACGGCGAGCCCCCTATTCCGCGAGGGACCCCATGGGGTCCCAGGCCGGCAACACGATGGGTTCCTTGTCCAGCGCCTCGCGCAGGGCCGCGGGCAGCCGGCTCTTGCGCGCCGCGATCTCGAACATGTGAGCGTCGAACCACGAGTCGTTCATCACGTAGAAGCCCTTGCCTTCCCCCTTCTCACCCCAGCTGTTCTCCACGCGCCACTTCCGGGGCACTCCCCGCTCCTCGTCCACGCCGGTGAACAGCATGGCGTGGTTCATTGCCGTGCGCTTGAACAGCAGCCGGTCCTCCTTGGACGGCAGCTCCAGCGGCATGCCGTAGAGAGTCTCGAAGTCGAACATCTTCGCGTCCCAGACGGAAAGCTCGCGGTGCAGCATCTTGCTGCAGTCGCAGCCGAACCACACGGGCTCGCCCGCCTTGAGCGCCTTCAGCGCCTGGTCCTTCAGGGTGGAAATGTCCACGTTCAGGTAGGTGACGATCCCGCCCTCCACCACGTTGCCGAGGTACTCCACGGTGAACGTGCGCCCCACGGGGCTCGTGGGGCGCGGGTCGTGCACGAGGCATACGTAGTCCGAGAGCGGCAGGGACACGAACTCCTTCATGAAGCTCTTCGGTGTCATGCCCTTGCGCCGGTGGAACTTCTTCTTGTCGTCCGTCCACTGCCAGTCGAAGCGGGAGGGCGGATTGCCCAGGTGAACGCGAAGGATCGTGTACACGTCCGCCAGCGCCTTTTCCCGGGCCTTGCGGATATCCGCGGCCGGGTGGGATGCGCGCTGCATGTCCCGCAGCAGCTTTGCCGCCACCCGGAGCCTTCCCACCAGCGCCGCGTTCATGCTGCCGGTGGCGGACGAGGACAGGGTTTCCGGCATGGCCGCCTTGGGAACGAGGCCATGTTTCAGGGCCACGTTCACGAACAGGTTCCACTGTCCGCCGTCGTTCACGCAGTTACGCAGCACGGTAACCACGGTTCGGTCGTCGGCGTCCCGGTCCGCGGTCTCGATCATTGCCTCGAGGAAATAGTTCGCCTTCTCCAGCTTGTCCCAGAACAGGAGCCAGTTCTGGCTGAACTCGAAGCTCTTCAGCTTCAGCTTCTTTGCCACGCTCACGCGCAGCAGGTTTGTGGCGGCGAACAGCCAGCACCGGCCCGAGCTTTTCTGGTCCGTCGGTCCCCAATCATCCAGGCGCAGGGAGAAGTTGCGGTCCACCGCGAGCGCGACCTTCTGGTTCAGCGCGAGCTTTCCCGCGTCTGACTCCGCCATCGCGTTCTGCCGCACGGCGTTCAGAGGCTCCTCGTCGAAGCGACGCGACTGCTCGTCCACGAACTTCTGGGACACGGAATTGTCTGCCATTCTTCCTCCTGGGGCCGTTCGAGTGTAGAAATGCGCGCCCACCGGGTCAAGACAAGCGGCCGGCACGCGACGACGCCGGCGCGCTCGCCGCAGTATCTTTCCTGCGATGACGGTGCAGCCTCTTGTTGTCGCCATGATGCTGGTCGTGGTGGCCGTGTCGGTCCCCGCAGGAGACCGCGGCACGCTCACACCCTGGCGCGTCGGCATCCAGGCGGGGCACTGGCAGATCGACCAGCTCCCGGACGAGCAGCGCCGGCTGCGCGCCGACACCGGGGCGCAGTGGGGCTCCCTCACGGAAAGCGCCGTGAACCTGGAGATCGCAAGACGGGTCGTGGCCCAGCTTCAGGCCGCGGGCGTCACGGCGGACCTCCTTCCCGCCACGGTACCTCCCGGCTACGACGCGGACGCCTTTGTCGCCATCCACGCCGATGACGGAGCCGGCGCGGCGGCCAGCGGGTGGAAGATCGCAACGCCGTGGAGAGCCTCCGCCGCCTCCCGGCTCCTGCGGAACGACATCGCGAAGGCCTACGCGTCCGCCTCCGGGCTGCCGGAAGACCGCTACGGGATCTCCTACAACATGAAGGGCTACTACGGGTTCAGCTGGTATCGCTTCGAGCACGCGGTGGCGCCCACCACTCCCTGCGCCATCATCGAGACCGGGTTCCTCACGTCCGCGACGGACCGGGCGCTCATCGTCACCGATCCCGAAAGGGCCGCCCAGGGGATCAGCCGGGGGATCCTTGCCTACCTGGGGGAGCTTTCCCAGCTTCCCGATGCCGCGCGGGTGCCGCCCACGTTCGCGCCCCTGCAGGTGGCCGTGGACAGCGCGGCCCTGCGCTGGTACCCGGACGCCGCGGAGCGGATCAAGGCCCGCCTGGCGGCGGGGACCCTGGTGCGCGTGTTCAATGAAGAGAACGGGTGGACCGAGCTCGTGGTCTGGGGGAACTTCCGCCTGTTCGGCTGGGTGCGGGACTCCGACCTGCGGCCGTTCACGCTCGCCTTCTGACCCTAGGCGTGCGGCTGCGTCCCCCACCGGGTCCGGATCAGTCTCTCGATTCTCAGGAACACGAGCCGGTCCACGCCAAGGCCGAGCGCGATGATGAGCAGCATCACCGCAATGACACGGCTCATGTCATTGAGCTCCCGGCCCATGGTGAGAAGCTGGCCGAGCCCCACGGTGACAAACAGGAGCTCGCCGGCCATGAGCGACCTCCACGCGAAGGACCAGCCCAGCTTGAGGCCGGACACGATGGCAGGCAGGGCAGCGGGGAACATCACCCGCCGGTAGAGGAACAGGCCGCTGGCTCCCAGTGTCCGCGCCGCCCGGACGTAGATCGGGGGAAGGTTCTTCACGCCATCGGCGGTGGCCAGGGTCACCGCCATGAGAGCGCCCATGATGACAACGAAGATGATGGCCCGCTCCGACAGGCCGAACCACAGCAGCGCCAGCGGCAGCCAGCAGATGCTCGGCAGGGCCTGCAGTCCGAGCGCCACGGTGCCGAGCGTGTCCTGCACGGCCTTCACCCGGCCCAGCAGGAGCCCGAGCGGAACTCCCACGGCCACCGAGATTCCATACCCTTCGAGGATCCTGCCCAGGCTCCGCAGGATGGCCCGCAGGAACAGTCCACTGCCGAAGCCGTCCACCACGGAGCCCGCCACGTCCAGCGGTGAGGGCAGCACGTAGGCGGGCCAAAGCCGCAGGAGACACAGGCATTGCCAGAGCGCCAGGAGGGACACGAAGAAGACGAGTCGCGTCCGGGCGGTCCTGCTCATGCCATCCCCCGTTCTTCCAGTTCGGCCTTCATGACCTCCCGGCGGAGGTCCGTCAGCACCTCTCGCGCCGCCTCCGCGATTCCCGGGTCCTCGAAATGGCGCGGTCGCGGGAGGGAAACACGGAACTCGCGCAGGACCCTGCCGGGCCGGGCGGACAGCAGCACCACCCGGTCCCCGAGGATGAGCGCTTCCCGCACGTTGTGCGTCACGAACACGATGGTGGTTCCGGTCTGCCGCCAGATGGACTGCAGCTCCTCGTGCAGGGAGTCCCGTGTCTGGGCATCCAGGGCGGCAAAAGGCTCGTCCATGAGAAGAACCTTCGGCTCCAGGCACAAGGCCCGCGCAAGGGCCACGCGCTGCTTCATTCCGCCGGAGAGCTCGTGCACGAAACGGCCGGTGAACTTCCCCAGCCGCACAACGTCCAGGTATCGCTCCGCAGTCCGGCGGCGCTCGGCGAGCGGGACGCCCGCCGCCTCCAGGCCGAAGGCGGCGTTGTCCCGCACGGTGAGCCAGGGAAACAGTGATGGCTCCTGGAACAGGAGAACGCGCTGGGGTGACGGACCCTGGATCTCCTGCCCATTCTCCCGGACGGAACCGGAGTCGGGCTTGTCGAGTCCCGCAAACAGGTTCAGGAGCGTGGACTTCCCGCATCCGGATGCCCCGATGATGCAGAGTAACTCCCCGGATTCAACCTCGAGGTGGATGTCGCGAAGCGCCGGTGTCTCGTGCCGGCTGCCAAGGAAAGTCTTGCAGACACCCTCCATCCCCAGGTGCACGGCTACCGGCCCTCCAGCGGCGGGAGGTGCTCCTCGGCAAGCACTTCGTTCAGAGGTCCGGCATCAACGAGCCCGGACAAGTCCGCCCGGGATTTCAGGAACCCCGCGGCAAAGGCGTTGTCGGCGGACCTCTGAAGCGTGGCGGTCAGGGGATCCCACGTCGGTTTCATCCGCGCCCATGCCCGCTGGAGGGTCGGGAGCGGCAACTCGGCGCCGGTAACCTCCTTGATCTCCTCGTTGGCCGCCCGCAGCGCGGCATCGGCTGACGCAAGCTCCCACCGCGTGATCTTCACGTGCGCGCGCAGGATGCTCTTCAGCTCGTTCCGCCGCTCGTTCAGCATCCTGCGGGACGCGATGATCAGCGCGGTGGCAAACTCCCCGCCCGGCCACAGGGTCCTCTCGTCGATCAGAAGCTGCCCGTTGCCTTCCACCTCCAGCCGGCTCGCCCACGGCTCCGGTACCCAGGCGCCGTCGATCCTTCCCAGGCGGAACGCCTCCAGGATGGCCGGGTTGTCCATGGGAACGATGGCAACGGTTCCCCCGTTTTCCCGGGGTGACAGCCCGAGCGTGGCAAGGTATCCGCGAAGCGCGACGTCCTGGGTGTTGCCGAGCTGCGGCGTGGCGATGGTCCTGCCGTCGAGGCCTCGGGGGGAGCGAATGCCGGAGCCCGCCCGAACGACGAGGGATGCTCCTCCGCTCGCCGCGCCAGCCACGACGCGGAGCGCCTCGCCACGGCTTTTCACGTAGCCGTTGATTGCAGGGTTGGGACCGACATAGGCAACATCGAGCTGTCCGGCGAAGAGCGCCTCGATGACCGACGGGCCCGCGTTGAAAGCCCTGGCTTCAACCTTGACTTCGGGGCCAAGGGATTTCGCAAAGTCTCCCCGGGCCAGACCCACGAGCGCCTGGCTCTGGGTGACGTTCGCAAAGAACCCTATCCGCACGACCTGGCGAGCGGCCGACTGGCCGCTCGCATGCGCGTACGCCCCCAGCAGCAGGAAGGCAACCAGCAGGGCACCAACAGCGGGTCGGGTCGCAACTGTCACGGGAATCTCCTTGGCTGACCGGCGGGTTCAGGTGTAGTCCGCGATGGAGCGGCGATCGATGACCTGCGTGATCGCGTCCCGCACATCCTCCATGGCGACACGCAGGGAGCAGGAACGTTCGTCCGGGCAAG
>DASRZR010000413.1:0-12380 GCA_035686185.1 Spirochaetia bacterium
GGCCCGCTCTTTGGCGGCTGCGGTGGGCTGGGCACGATGCTGGAAGCGCTCAACACCCTGCCGGCCCTCCCGGAAGAGCGGCGCTACATCAGCCGGCACTACGCGCCGCGCGAGACCGCGTCCGCTGACTGGAGGACCGAGCGGTTGTTCTACACGCAGGAAAACGCGCGTCTCATCGACTCCATCCGGGAGAGGATCGAGGAGCTGTACCCCGGGGCGGACCGTCCCGAGCACCCACGGTTCCTGGAAAAGTCGGCGCTCGTGGCGCCCCTGCTGTATGAAGCGGCGACACACACGAACACCTCCGGTGTGTTCAAGGCGTGCCACAAGGGATTCGGCGGGCACGGGAAGGACGCCCTGACGCGGATCATGGGGCCGGTCCGGCTGCAGCCGCCCGTCCTGATCCCCGCCCGGCCGGCCGCGGAAGTGACCTGCCAGGACGCCGCGGAGTTCCTCCGGGGCCGGCCCGCGGAGGTCTGCTACCTCGACCCGCCGTACACCGTCCACCAGTACGGAAGCAACTACTTCATGCTGAACAGCATCGCGCGGTGGGACAAGCCTCCCGTGAGCGAGGAGCACGCCCCGGATGGCCGGCTGCTCCACAAGGCCGGCATCCGCGCGGACTGGACCCGCACGCGGTCTGCGTTCTGCTACCGGCACAGCGCGCGGGAGGCAATGAGGGCCGTCCTGGCGGCGGCCGACTGCTCCCACCTCGTGGTGAGCTACAGCAACGAGGGGCTGATCGGCCTGGAAGAACTGTGCGACATGCTCTCAGAAACGGGCGAGCTCTCGGTGCACTCACGGGAATACGGCAAGTACCCGGGCGGAAAACAGGGCCTTCACCGCACCGCGAGAAACATCGAGCTTGCGCTCGTGGTCCACAGACGGGGGAGCGCCGGCATGTCCCCGCGCGCCCGGGCCGACCTCGGGCGGGTCAGGGTGGCGCGCCTGATGACGCTCTCTTTTGATCCGGCCGCGGTCCGCCGCTGCTTCGAGGTCCGGGGGGACGCCATCCGCGTCGGGGAGGAGTCGGGGGCACTTCTTCCCATGAGGCACCTGTGGAGGTTCCCGCCGGACTGTCCCCCGCCATCCTTCACGTCCGGTGAGGCGGCGCGGCATTTCGAGGAAACCCTGCAGGGCTGCGCGCTGCCCGACATTCGCGCGGAGATCCACGTGCTGGTGTCCCTCGTTTCCTGCATCACGGAGCCGGCAGAGAGGGCAAAGCTCCTGGCCGAGGCGCTGCGCCTGCTGAACAAGCTGGCGCACCGAAAGTACCGGCTCGTGTACGAGGATTCACTCGGTCTGCTTCGGGACGCCCTTGCGCCGGCCGACGCCCCCGCCGCGCTGCGACGGCGCCTGGAGGCCATGGACTTGAGGGCTCGACGCCGCCTGGCGGCCTCGCGGTGAGGCTACCGGGGAGACAGGACCAGCCGCTCCCGCGCCACGGCCCGCACGCCTTCCTCCGTCAACGGAAGCGGCACGAGGTCTCCCTTCCACCACAGCGGGAGCAGGTCATCGTAATGGCGATGACCGGGCTGGCCGGATTGGCCCAGCGGAAGGGCCACGCTCAGACCGTCAGGGTTGCCCAGGGAGGCGATCAGGCGCATGGATGGCACCGTGGTCACCTCGTAGGAGCCGAGGGACGGCTGTGACCACGACACGTTGACGGTGCTCGAGTCTCCGGCCGCCGGCAGCGACGTCGGGTCCATGAGCCATGCCGCCGCGCGGCTTGTGGCGCCGCGATGGTGGAAGGCGTGCCGGTGGAGCCGTCCCCATCTCCAGCGCCGACGGTTCCGGCCCATGCGGCTCTCACAGAACATCATGGAATCCACGAGCGCTTTTTCGATGATGCGAGGCGGGTCTCCCTTCCACCACGGAGACCGCGGCCGCTCGAAGATCTCGTTCTCTATGGGGTAGGACAACGCGTTGAAGTACAGGTGAAGGTCTGACCCGAGCCGTTCCCCCAGCAGGGAGCGGCGTATCTCGGTGAGGAATACTTCGAACAGCGCGGCCCCCGCGCTTTCCGCCGTGAGCTCCCGGTCCCATTCGGCGAGCAGCCGGGCCGCTTCCACGGCACGGGGATCCCGGAGCGTGAACCGCGCCAGGAGCGGAAGCAGCCGGTCCGCCTGCAGGGAGTGAACGTCCATCTGGAGGGCAGCGAAGTCAGCGACGCCCGGCCGGTCCATGGCGCGCAAGGCGCTGCGTATCCGGTCCTGGCGGTAGGGGACGCACCAGTAGCAGCTCAGGCCGACCGCGCCCGGAAAGCCCTGCGGCGGGCAGTTGGCGGTGGCGAGGAATCCTTCCGCGGGATCCTGCACCCGTGGCAGGTCTTCCGGCGGGACCCAGCCGGTCCAGTCGTCACCGGCCGAGGCATCCCCGGGGAGCCGGCCGGTGTAGCCGGTCCGAACAGGCGCTCCTCCGGAAACCTGCCACCCGATGTGACCAGCCGCATCCGCGGCCACGAAGTTCATGCTGAGGTACTTCCAGCTTCGGGCGGCGTCCAGGATCTCGTTCGCGCAGCCGGCCTTCATGAAGCGGAACACCGCCTGGAAAGTGTGGTCCCGCAGGCCATCCTCCGGACGGGTGCCGTACCAGTGCATCACGGCGGCCGCGGTCACCCCTTTTTCCAGCGTGGTCACCACGGGGCCCTTCACCGTGACGAACAGCGGGAGCGTGGCTGCCTGCCCGCCGGGAAGTCCGATGGTGACGGGTCTCTCTTCCATCACTCGATAGCCGTCCGGCGTCCGGTAGCGCCGGGGGTCTGCCGGGTCCAGCCGGTAGGTAAGCACGTCTGCCGCGTCCAGCATGAAGTTCGTGACTCCCCATGCCGCGCGTTCCGTCCTTCCGAGGACCACGCCCGGCGATCCCGGTATGGAGGTGCCGGCGGCGTTCACCGCGTTCGGCACCCGCAGGTGGCAGAAGTACCACACCGCGGGCAGCGAGGCCCCCATGTGAGGATCGTCGGAGAGCAGCGGCAGGCCGTCGGCTCCCTGCGCCACGGTCCAGTTGTTGGATCCCGTCCCCTGCGGAGAGAGGCCGGAGTGGAAGGAAAGTGCCTCGGGGCGAATGGAGCCGAACTTCAAGCCGGCAGCCCGGTCGAACCAGGGGTCGTGCTTCAGCACGGTCCCGGGAAAAACGGGGAACATGTCGTTCCATTCTTCCTCAGTGAGCCGGCCGGCCTGGGAGATGGCCAGCAGCTTGGCGGCCCACGGCCAGAAGGTCTGCACGAACGAGACATACGGGAGGACCGCCGCGCAGTCCTCCACGGTCCACGGCTCCGGCGCAAGGTGCAGGGTGGCAAACTCCAGCGGAAGCCTTTTACCCATCCCGGCCACGCAGGCGTTCACGCCGTCCGCGTAGGACTGGCACAGGGATGCCTCCTCGTCGGACATGGCCGCCGCCGAGCGCCGTCTCATCTCGGCAAACCCGGCCGCGCGGCTGAACCAGTCCAGCCCGAGCGCGGCCCTTCCCGCCACCTCGGAGAGGCGCCCGGCGCACAGGCGGCGCAGCGTCTCCATCTGCCACAGCCGGTCCTGCGCGTGAACGAATCCCTGCGCGCACAGGAGGTCCGGGAAGCTGCCGGCGCTGATGTGGGGAATCCCCCACCGATCGCGCGCGATCTCCACGTCTGTCGCCACCGGCATCCCCGGAAGCCGGCCGCGCGTCCGCGGCCAGCCGTGTCTCAGCACCACGCGGGAAACGAGTCGGGCCACGGCGTGCCCTACCGGCCGCGTCGGCTGTACAGGTACTTGTAGAAGTCACCCTCCGTGGTCATGGTCTTGTTCAGCTTGGGAAGGATGGCCTTGTACTCCTCCAGGGCCATCCAGTAGTCGGCGAACTCGGGGTCCTTCGAGTAGGCCTGGTTGCGGATGACCAGCGCCTCCGCGTCCGCCTTGGCCTTGATCTCCTGTGCCCGGCGCTTGGCCTCGGACTGGATCTGCAGAAGCTTGTTCGTGGTCTGCCCGAGCAGGTTCGCCTTCTCTCCCTCCCCGTCGGAACGGAAGGCCTGCGCAATCTGGTTGCGCTCCTTGATCATGCGGTCATACACGCTCTGCGTGAGGTCATCCGAGTACTTGATCTGGCGGATGAGCACGTCGATGAGCTCCATCCCGTACTGGGGCATGATGGTGCGTGCCTCGTCGCGCATCTGCAGGGAGAGCGCGCGCCGCCCCAGGGACACGGCGTCGAACTGGTTCTCGGACAGCGCCGAGATCGTGCTCAGCGCTCCGGACTCGTCCGCGCCCGCCACGCTGGCCAGGGACGTGTTGCGCTTGATCTGGCTGATGACGTTGGAGTCCCGCACCGCTTCCCGCAGCGGGTTCTTGGAGATGACCTTCCTCACCTCGGAATCGATCACGTCGTCCAGCCGGCCCTGCGCCTGGGTCATGGACCCGACCGACTCGTAGAACTTCTTCGGATCCGAGATCCGCCAGCGCGCCGTGGTGTCCACCCAGATGAACTGGTTCTCCGAGGTGGGGATGCGCTGCGCGTCCCCGTCCCAGGACTGCACCTTCTTGGAGTACTTCACCACGCTCTCCACGAACGGCGCCTTGTAGTGCACGCCCGCGTCCGTGTCCACGCGCACGATCCTTCCGAACTGCACGACCACCGCCTGCTCGCCTTCCGTGAGGATGTAATACGGCCCGAGGAGCGTGATGACCAGGAGCGCGACGCCGATGATGACCAGCGTGACAACCGTCTTTCTCATTGCCCACCTCCCTGCTGGCCCTGGTCCGAGGATGGCGCGGGGCTTGCCGGCGCGGCTGGCGTTGGTGCCGACGGCGCGGAGGAGGGGGCCGCGGACGGAGCCGCCGGCGCCGATCCTCCGCCCAGGCTCTTCAGCGGGAGGAAGTTCTTCAGGTTCTTGTCGATGAGATCCGTGCCCTCCGGCGCGCTGCCGAAGACCTGGTCGTACATCTCGTAGTACAGCCGGTCTCGAACGATGTCCGGCGCCTGGCGGTACTCGGCCAGCACCGCGTTGAACCGGGCCACGTCGCCCTTGGCCTGGTTCACGCGCTGGGTGGCATAGCCCTGCGCCTCCTGGATCGTCTGCTCGGCCTCCCCGCTGGCCTTGGGGATGGCCGAGTTGTAGGCCTCCTTGCCCTCGTTGATGAGCCGGCTCCTGTCCTGGATGGCCTTGTTCACGTCCTCGAAGGCATCCTGCACCGACCCCTTGGGCGGGACGATGTTCTGCAGCTTCACGGTGGTGACGCGCACTCCCAGCCCGTAGGACTTGTACAGGTCGTTCATGAGCTGCTGGCCCTGCACCTCGATGTTGGCGCGCTCCGCGCCGATCACGTCGAAGATCGTGCGGTCCCCGACAAGCATGTTGATGACCGACTGCGAGATGTCGCGGATGGTCTTCTCCTGGTTGTCCACGCCGAAGAGCCACTCGCGGGCGTCCGTGATCTGGTACTGGATGATCCATTCCACGTCCACGATATTGAGGTCTCCCGTGAGCATGATGCTCTCCGAGGAGAAGTCCTGGTTGGAGAACGTGGAGACGACGCCGGACTCTATGGTGCGGAACCCGAACTCCTCCTTCAGGATGCGCTGGGTGGGCACGTTGTAGTTCTTCTCCACGCCGAACGGCACCTTGAAGTGCAGGCCGGGTCCCACCATGCGGGAAAACTTGCCGAGGTTCAGCACCGCGGCTTCCTCCTTCTGGTCCACCACGAAGAAGCTGGAGAACAACAGGATCAGCGCAAGCACCACGCCGATCGCTGTCCAGATCAGCGCGGGCGTGAGACGGAGCGCCTTCCGCGAGCTGCCATCTGCCATGGAACCTCCTCCGGAAATGCTACGGTGTACGGGAGTACCCGTTCGGCGCAGCCGCCGGCCGCGGCGACTGCAGAGCCGTCCGTCGACTATACCACGAAGCCTCGCGGCTTGCTTGACGCCCCCGGCGCGCGCCGGCTACAGTTTCTCCCAACTATGGAACGTCGCCTCATCACCTCCGCGCTGCCGTACGTGAACAACATCCCCCACCTGGGCAACCTCATCCAGGTGCTTTCCGCGGACGTGTTCGCCCGCTACTGCCGTCTCGCCGGTTACGACACGCTGTACATCTGCGGGACCGACGAGTACGGGACCGCCACGGAGACCCGGGCCCTGGAGGAAGGCATCACGCCGCGGGAGCTGTGTGACCGCTACCACGCCATCCACCGCGACATCTACCAGTGGTTCAACATCGCCTTCGACCGCTTTGGCCGCACCTCGGTGCCCGTGCACACCGAGATCACGCAGCACATCTTCCTGAAGCTCCACGAGAACGGCTTCATCACGGAGAAGCAGATCACGCAGCTTTACTGCGAGAAGGACCAGCGGTTCCTGGCGGACCGCTACGTGCGCGGCACCTGTCCCCACTGCCGCTACCCGGACGCCCGGGGAGACCAGTGCGAGAACTGCGGCAAGCTGCTGGATCCCACGGAGCTGGTCTCCCCGCGCTGCAGCGTCTGCTCCACCACGCCGGTGCTCCGGGACACCAAGCACCTGTTCCTGAATCTCCCGGCGCTCCTTCCCCGGCTGCGCAACTGGATCGAGTCCGCCGCGGAGAAGGGCTTCTGGGCGCGCAACGCCGTGCAGATGACCTACGCGTGGATGCGGGACGGCCTGAAGGAGCGCGGCATCACGCGGGACCTGAAGTGGGGCATCCCGGTCCCGCTGGAAGGCTACCGCAACAAGGTGTTCTACGTGTGGTTCGACGCGTGCATCGGGTACGTGTCCATCACCGCGGACCACACCCCGGAGTGGAAGAGCTGGTGGTACGCGCCGAAGGACGTGAAGCTGTTCCAGTTCATCGGCAAGGACAACATCCCGTTCCACACGGTGATCTTCCCTTCCAGCCAGATCGGCACCGGGGAGAGCTGGACCACGCTGTACCACATGTCCTCCACGGAGTACCTGAACTACGAGGGGGGCAAGTTCTCCAAGAGCAAGGGCATCGGCGTGTTCGGCACGGACGCCAAGGACACCGGCATCCCGGCCGACGTGTGGCGATTCTACATCTACTACAACCGGCCCGAGAAATCGGACTCCCTGTTCACCTGGAAGGATTTCCAGGAGAAGGTGAACGCCGAGCTGATCGGAAACCTTTCCAACCTCGTGAACCGCACGCTGCAGTTCGTCTCCCGGTTCTACGCCGGCGCGCTGCCGGCAGGAACGCCGGATGATGCCTTCTGGGAGCAGGTGAAGGCCGAGGAAACCGGGATCAAGGCCCTCATGGAAAAGGTGGAGCTTCGGGACGCGTTCCGCGCCGTGTTCGCCCTTTCCTCCATCGGGAACAAGAAGTTCCAGGACGGGGAACCGTGGAAGGGCGTGAAGGAGAACCCGGCGGCCACCGCGAACCTGATCTGGAACCTCACCTATCTCGTGCGGGACCTCGCCATCCTGGCCAGCCCCTATATCCCGACTACCTCGGAGCGGATCCTGAAGACGCTCGGCATTGCCCAGGCTTCCTGGGGTGACCTCGGTCGGCTGTCCGGAATCGAGTCCGTCCAGAAGCCGGACCTGCTGTTCGCGCGGCTGGAAGACAAGGAGATCGATGCCCTGAGGCAGAAGTTCTCCGGCACGCAGAAGGAGCGGGAGGCCGCGGAGGGGGCGGCCCCGGCCCCGACGCCGACGGAGATCGCGGCGAAGTTCCGCTCCACGGTGGACCTGCGCGCGGCCCGGATCGTGGATGTGAAACGCCATCCGGACGCGGAGAAGCTGTACATTGAGACGATCGACCTCGGAACGGAGCAGCGGACCATCGTGTCCGGCCTGGTGCCGTACTACAAGGAAGAAGAGCTTCGGGGCCACTTGATCGTGCTGGTCTCCAACCTCAAGCCGGCCGTGCTCCGCGGGGTAGAGAGCAACGGGATGCTGCTTGCCGCCTCCGAGGGCAAGACCACGGAGGTCCTGTTCGTTGACCACGCGAAGCCCGGGGACCGCGTGCTCCTGGACGGCGGGACGTCGGCGGAAGCACCGGCGCAGATCGACGTCGACACGTTCTTCTCCATGCCGATCTCGGTGGACGCGGGCCGGGTGGTGGTGGGAGACGCCGCGCTGGAATGCGCCGGCAAGCCGCTGGCCACCGCGCGAGTCGTGAAGGGCAGGGTGAAGTAATCCCGGAGGTGACCGTTCGACCGGTCCCCCTTTCCTGCCTGGATACCAGCCCCGAGCTCCTGCAGTCGGGATTCTGGGGGGCGTTCAAGGAAGGGTATGGCTGGAAGGCGTTCCCGTTCGAGGTGAGCGCCGGGCCCGCCACCTTCGGCCTGCTCGTGCTCGTGCGCCGGCTGGCCGGCCGGTTCCCGATTGCCTACGTCCCCTTCGGTCCCGTGCACGATCCCGGCGCAGGCCGGGGAGGGACGCTTGCCCTCATCGCCCGTGCCGTCCGAGAGAGCCTCCCGAAAGGCACCCTGTTCCTCCGGTTCGACCTGCCATGGGCTCGTGACGGAGAGTCTCCTGCGGGCCCCCGGCTTCGCAAGTGCAGGAGCGACATGCAGCCGGCCAGCACGGTCGTGGTGGACATTTCCGTCTCCGCGGAGCAGGTCCTTGCGGCCATGAAGCCAAAGACCCGGTACAACATCCGGCTGGCAGGGAAGAAGGGCGTCACCGTTGTCGAGGGCACCCCGGCGGACGTGCCTTCCTGGTACGCGCTGTACCAGGAAACCGCGCGCCGGGACAGGATCGGGATCCACAGCCGGGCCTACTACCAGGGCCTGCTGCAGTCCGCGGCCGGCTATTCCGGAGAGGCCCCGTGCGTCCAGCTCCTCCTGGCCCGGCACGAGGGCGAGCTGCTCGCCGGAAACATCGTGGCATACTGGAAGGACCGGGCGGCGTACCTCTATGGCGCCTCCTCGGGGGCCAAGCGCAACCTCATGCCCACCTACGCGCTGCAGTGGGAGGCTATAACGCGCGCGCAGGCCCGGGGGTGCCGGACCTATGACCTGTTCGGGGTTCCGCCCCGGCCGGACCCCGGTCACCCGATGTTCGGCCTGTACCAGTTCAAGACCGGCTTCTCCGAGCAGGTGCGGGAGCGGTGGGGAACCTGGGACGCGGTCTACCGCCCGGGTCTTCGCGCGCTGTTCGGGGCGGCCGAGGCCGCGCGGATGTTCTACTACCGGGGGCTGAAGAAGAGGATGGGTCGGGGCGGGACGCCCGCGGCCGCGACCTGAATCCAATTCCTGCGCTCCGGTGTAGTAACTTGTGTGAATGCGAAGGTCGTGGGGATGAGCACCGCCAACCGGGCGGTTGCCTCGGATCGGAGCGACGAGGACCTCGTGAGGGACGTCGTGGCGCGCAACGCGGCGGCCCTCACCACGCTGTATACGCGCTATGCTCCGCTGGTCTTCCACATCGCCTGCCAGAGCCTGGACAGGGCGAGCGCGGAAGAGATCGTGCAGGACGTGTTCCTGGCCGTCTGGCAGAAGGCGTCCACCTACGACCCCGCGCGCGGCGCGTTCCGTCCCTGGATGCTCCAGGTTGCCCACTACCGGATCATCAACGAGCTGCGCACGCGCAGCCGCCGGCCGCAGTCCGTCCCCGACGATGACGGGTCGATCCTGGACGGCATCCCTGACCAGAACCGCGAGCCAGTGGAGGAGGCGTGGCGTGATTTCCAGCGCCAGGCCGTCCAGTCCGCTGTCCGCCGGCTCCCTTCCGGCCAGCGCCAGGCGCTGAGCCTGGCGTTCTTCGAGGACCTGACCCACGAGCAGGTAGCGGAAACGCTCCGTCTCCCGCTGGGGACCGTGAAGACGCGTATCCGGGCCGCCATGCAGAAGCTGCGCCTCACGCTGGTGGCCCTCGGGGTGACTGCGCTGGCCGCGGTGCTGGCATTTGGCCCGGGGCGCTGGCTGGAGCGTACCGCCTACCTGTCCGGCCTCAACAGCCGCGCGCTGGCGTTCGTTACCGAGAGTGACATCACCACGCTGCATCTCGCCGCGGTGCCGGGAATCCCGGCGGAGTCGCATGGCGCCTACCGCGGCCGGCAGGGCGGGATGCTGGCCGTTGTCGCCCTGCACCGGCTGCCCCAGATCCCGGCGGGAACGGCGTACCAGGGCTGGGCGCTCATCAACGGGGAATGGGTCTCCCTGGGCACCGCGCGGGTGGATGCTTCCGGAAACGCCATGCTCGTTGCGGAGGGAAAGACGTTCCAGACCATGCCGTCCCGCGTGCAGGTTACCCGCGAGCCGTCTTCCGGCAGCCGGCAGCCCACGAGCCCGGCGGTGATCGAGTGGTCGGAGGACAACCAGTAGGGCAGCCGGCGGCTGGCGCGAGCGCCGCGAGGGGCCGCGAGCCCCGGGTGTCGATCTTCCCCGGGCACGGTGTTACAATGACATCCTGCCCGGGAGGTACGTTCCATGAAGCTTTCCCGCTCCTTCCATGTCCTGCTGGCCGTGTCCGCTCTCGCTGCCGGCACGCTCGTCCTGTCGGCCTGCAAGGTGGACAAGGCCGCCTTTGCGAAGCAGGTCGGCCTGGAGAACGTGGACCTCACGAACGTGCCGGATGGCGCGTACGAGGCCTCCTACGACATCACGCCGCCCCCCGGTGTCATGGCCGCCAACAAGCACGTGCGCGTCCGCGTGACGGTGGCCGACGGTCGCTACCAGAAGATTGAGCTGCTGGAGCCCGCCAAACTCGGCGCCGGCAGGAACTTCGCGGACCTTGAGGCCCGGGTGGTGGAGTCTCAGAAGCTCTCTGTCGATGCGATCAGCTCCGCCACGGTAACGTCCATGGCCGTCCTGAAAGCGGTCCAGGGAGCCGTGCAGTCAGCCGGGAAGTAGGGGAGCCGCCGCTTCGGGCCGGATTCGGTGGGGCTTCTACAGCCCCGCGCAGAAGGCGACAGCTTCCCGTATCGCCAGCTCGATGTTGCCCCGATACGTGGCGCCGGAGCTTGCCCTGGGCTTGAACGAATGATCGCCATCCGGCAGGTACAGGACGCGGATGGCGGGGGCAAGCTCGTAGCCGGCAATCTCGTCCCGACTTCCCAACGCGTCCCGCTCTCCCTGGAGGAACAGCGTGGGTGTCTTCAGGTCCTTCAGGTGGGAGACCCGCAGCTTCCCGGGCGCTCCTGCCGGGTGAAACGGGTAGCCCAGGCAGAGGAGACCGCGCACCCCGGCCCGGTCTGCCACCATGCTCGCGATCCTGCCGCCCATGGACTTCCCGCCGATCACGATGCGGGACGGCTCCCCGAGCTGGGCCACTACCTTCATCCAGGTGGCCTCCAGCACGGCGGGGACGTCCGGTCGGGTGCGGGCGCCGGTCTCCCGCTTCTTCTGCATGTAAGGAAACTCGAAACGTGCAACGCGGAACGAGGCCCGCGCCAGTCCTCCGGCCACGTCGTTCATGAACGCGGAATCCATGGCCGCCCCGGCTCCGTGCGCCAGTACAATCGTGAGACGCGCCTTCCCCGAGGCAGGCTCGTCGATGAGCAGGGGCACGTCGTTCGACGCCACCGGCACCTCCAGACCGGGGGCCGCCGTCGGCCCCCTTGCGGACGGCTCGCTCAGCGTCCGTCCTGCTGGTAAATTAACAACGATGGCAATCGAGGAGTACCGCAGAAAACGGGACTTCACGAAGACCTCGGAGCCGAAGCCCGAGACGGCGGCCGTGACCGGCAACCGTTTCGTTGTGCACCGTCACGAGGCGAGGAACCTGCACTACGACCTCCGGATAGAGGCCGGGGGGGCGCTCGCGTGCTGGGCCGTGCCCAAGGGTTTCTCCTATACGCCATCTGACAAGCGCCTGGCGGTGAGGGTGGAGGACCACCCGCTCCTGTACAGCGACTGGGAAGGAACGATTCCAAAGGGCAACTACGGCGCGGGCACCATGAAGATCTGGGACACCGGAACGTACGAGGTGCGCAAGGCGCCGAACATCGCGCGAGCCCTGGAGAAGGGGGAGCTGAAGATCGTCCTGAACGGGCGGCGGCTCCGCGGCGAGTGGCACCTGGTGCAGACGAAGCAGGAGGCCGGGAAGAACTGGCTCCTGTTCAAGGCGCGGGACCGGTACGTCGGCTCCGGCAGTGACCTGTTCGGCGGCGCGGACATGGACCGTGCCGTTCGCAAGCCGCTGCCGCGCACGCTGGCGCGTATGGAGGCGACTCCGGGCGCGCGCCCGTTTACAGACCCGGACTGGTTGTTCGAGCCGGCCTTCATCGGTTGCCGGGTGATGGTCCGGGTGGAAGAGGAGGAAGTGAGCCTGCGCGCCGGCACCCGGGAGCTCGCCGAGCAGTTGCCGGGCGTCGCGCGGGCTCTCGGCGCCGTGCGCGCGCAGACGGCGGCGTTCGACGGCATCGTGGTGGCGCTGGATGACGGCGGCCGCCCGTCAGAGGAAGCGCTGGCCGCTGACCTGGAAGCCGGCGGCTCGAAGAGCGTGCTGTACCTCTTCGACGTGCT
>DASRZR010000414.1:0-17998 GCA_035686185.1 Spirochaetia bacterium
CCAGCTTCGCCACGCCCCCGTGAGCGTGAATGTAGCAACCGACCCGGGGGGTGTCAAGAGCCGGACGCGGTTTCGGGAGCCCGCTGGCGGAAGGTCCGGGCGCGTCCTCCGCGAGGCCCGCGTCGTTGACACGCGATTCAGCCTCATGGTAGTTTGGTTTCGTCGAAATCCACCACTGACACAGGAATACACCACATGCCATCACGTGAGTTCAGGCGAGCCACCCAGAAGAAGGGAGATAATGTCTCCGACATCATAGAGAAGAGGCACGAGTCTCATCCCTTCCTGTACGGATTCAGCGTCGTGGTCCTCGTCGTCGTCGTCGTTACCTTTGTCCTTGCCGGTCCGGGCGGGCCGCTTTCCCGCGGCGGGGCCGGAAACGGCGGGAGCGTCGTTTTCGGCAGCTACGACGGGCACGAGATCTCCTACTACCCGGGAAGCTACTTCGCGCAGCAGCGGGACGCCATCGCCAGCCAGTACCGCAGCACGAGCACGGACGAACAGACCGTCCAGACGGTCTGGTACCAGGCGTTCCTGAGCACCGCCCAGCACGTGGCCATCCTGGACATGGCGGCCACCGCGGGGGTCACCGTCACGGAAGACGCCGTGGACAAGGCACTGCTGACCTACCCCGCCTACCTGGACGAGAACGGCAAGTTCAGCGAGACGCGCTACAACGCGGCCTCCACGTCGGATCGCGCCTCCGCGCGCAAGCTGATGCGGGAGAACCTCGTGCAGAACGCCGTCGTGACGGACATCGCCACGGGGATACAGCAGGGCTCCAAGGAGAACCAGTTCATTTCCGACATGGCGAAGAACGAGCGCAGCTTCACGTTCGTGTCCTTCCCGTTCAGCTCGTTCCCGGTGGAGGAAGTCCGCAAGTACGGGGAGGCCAACAAGTCCCGGTTCACCAAGATCAAGCTGAGCCGCATCCTCATCAAGTCCGGGCAGTCGGAGGCGGACCAGATCCGCCGCAAGATCGCGGACAAGACGAGCACCTTCGAGGAGCTGGCCAAGACCTATTCCAAGGACACCTACGCGGACAAGGGCGGTGACATGGGATGGCGCTACGCCTATGACCTGGAGGCGGACTTCGAGGCCAAGGATACCGCCCAGAAGGTCCTGGCCCTGAAGGCGGGCGAGCTCAGTGACGTGATGAAGGGCACCTTCGGCTGGATTATCTACCGCTGCGACTCGGAAGCGGTAAGCCCGGATTTCACCTCCCCCGCCGTGCTGGATGACGTGCGCAAGTACATCTCCAGCTACGAGAAGGGCAAGATAGAGGACTACTTCACCGGGCGGGCAACGCAGATGCAGCACCGGGCGGACGCGGTGGGCCTGGAGACGGCCGCGCGCGAACAGCAGATGAGCGTGGCCACGCTGCAGCCGTTCCCCATCAACCTGGCCAACACGTTCGACTTTGCCCAGATGAAAGCCACGCCGGACACCGCCACACCGCAGAACGCGGCCTACAGCGAGGATTTCTTCTATCGGGCCTTCTCTCTGGGAAAGGACCAGGTGTCGGCCCCCATCATCCTGGATGACGAGGTGATGCTGTTGAAGCTGAAGTCCGAACAGCAGCTGCCGGACTCCACCGTCGCGGTCATGACGGGCTGGCTTGCCTACCGGGCCAGCCAGTCCCTGCAGACGGACCTGGCCGCCGTGCTGATGGCCCCGGACAGGCTGAAGGACAATTTCATCACGGCGTTCGCCACGTACATCATGCCCACGGGCGCCGCCGCCAAGCAGTAGGAGAGGTGAGCTCGACGAACGACGAGCCGCCGCTTCCGCGGCAGACAGCCTCCGGGGTGACGCTCCGTTTCCACGGCGTTGACTTCTACCCCGGCAACGATCCCGAACAGTACGCGCGCCGAAAGGCGCGCGTTTTTTCTCCGCTCCCCCGCTCGCTCGTGTTCGTGCCCTCTGTCGGCCTGGGCTACGGGCTTGCCGATCTTCTCCAGGCGCTGCCAGCGGACGCCGCCATCCTCTGCGTAGAGGCCTTCCCGGAGGTGATGGCGGGGGCGCTGGCCGCCGTTCCCCGGGATCCCCGGCTGTGCGTGGTGAGAACACAGGACCCGGAGGCGGCCGCCGTGGCGCTGCGACGGCTCGGCACCGGGCGCTTCCGCCGGGTGATGGAGATCCCGCTGTGCGCCGGCTACCGCACCGCGCCCGAGGTCTACTCCGGGATCCGGACCCGGCTGGAGCAGGAGATCGCCCGACACTGGCAGAACCGGCTCACGATGATCGCCATGGGCAGCCTGCAGGTGCGAAACCTCCTTTCGAACCTGGGCGAGCTGCCGGACGCCGCGGACTTCTCCCGGCTGGCCACGGACCTGCCGGTGGTGGTGGCGGGCGCGGGTCCTTCCCTGGCCGCCAGCCTGCCCCTCCTGTGCCGGCTCCGGGAGAGGTTCGCCCTCGTGGCCGTGGACACGGCCCTTGCCACGCTGCACGGCGCCGGGATCGTGCCGGACCTCGTGGTGGCCGTGGAGGCCCAGGCGGTCAACAACAAGGACTTCATTCCCCGGCCCGCCGGCGCCGTGCGGCTGGCCTGTGACCTCTCCGTCCATCCCTCGGCGGCGCGCCTGTTCCCCGGCCGCGCGTTTTTCTTCTCCTCCGAGTTCGCTCCCCTGCGGCTGTGGGACCGGCTGGACGGTCAGGGCCTGCGGCCGTTCCCGTTTCCCGCTCTCGGGTCCGTGGGTGTGGCCGCCGTCCACGCCGCGGTGAGGCTGGGCCCGGGACCCGTTGTGCTCACGGGCCTTGACTTCAGCTTCCCCCGCAAGCAGACGCACGCGCGCGGAAGCCCTTTTTCCGTTGCCGCGCTGGCCGCCTGCGCGCGGCTGCTGCCGCCCGGCCAGGACGCCTTCCAGGCACTGGCGGCCCGACGTCTCATCAGCCGTACGGACAAGCAGGGACAACCGGTGCTCACCGACCGGGTCCTGAGCTCCTACCGGGACAGCCTGGAATCCGAGGTGCAGCATTTCCCCGGACGCTTTTTCGATTGCGGCGTCACCGGCCTGCCGCTGGGCGCGAAGACCGTGTCGGAGGAAGAGGTGGCCGCGCTTCTTCCGTCAGCTCCTCCCGCCGGTGAGCGCATCCGGGTGCGGGAGGGGCAGGAGTTCACCGGCACCGCCCTGCGGCCGTTCCTGTCCGGCGAGCGCGCCCGGCTGGCGGACTTCCTCCGGGACCCGGACGGCTCGCGGCTGGCGGACATCGACTACACGTGGGCGCACTTTCCGGACGAGCCCGACCTGTCATCGCCAGGCCCGGGATTCCTCGCGCGGGCACGGGTGGCGGCGCTGTACTACGACGAGAGGCTGCGCAGGATAGAGGAAGCGCGGGGCTGAGCGCGGGGCCTGCCGGTGGACGAGACGAGGTCAGTCCGTGGAGGTCTTCAGGACGGCGAGGAACGCGGACTGGGGAAGCTCGACGTCTCCCACCATCTTCATCCGCTTCTTGCCTTCCTTCTGCTTTTCCAGGAGCTTGCGCTTGCGCGTGATGTCACCGCCGTAGCACTTGGCCGTCACGTCCTTGCGGAACGCGTTCACGGTCTCCCGCGCGATGATCTGGCTGCCGATGGCGCCCTGGATGGCGATCTTGAACTGCTGCCGGGGAATCTCGTCCCGCAGACGTTCGCAGACGCGACGGGCCGTCTGGTAGGCGTTGTCCCGGAAGACGAGCTGGGAGAGGGCGTCCACCATCTTGCCGTTGATGAGGATGTCCAGCTTCACGAGGTTCGTGTCCCGGAACCCCAGCAGGTGGTAGTCAAAGGAAGCGTAGCCGCGGCTGATCGACTTCAGCCGGTCGTAGAAGTCGAACACGACCTCCGCGAGCGGCATCTCGAACACCAGTTCCACCCGCTTCTCGTCCAGGTAGTTCATGCTCTGCTGCACGCCGCGCTTCTCCAGGCACAGCGTGATGATGTTTCCCAGGTACGTGGTGGGCGTGATCATGGACGCGGAGATGAACGGCTCCTCCGCCTTCTCGATGCGGGACGGGTCCGGGTAGGTGGCCGGGTTGTCGATGAGCGTCTCCTCCCCTCCCTGCAGCGTGAGCCGGTACTGCACGCTGGGGGCGGTGAAGACCACGGACATCTCGAACTCGCGCTCCAGCCGCTCCTGGACGATCTCCAGGTGCAGCAGCCCCAGGAACCCGCAGCGGAACCCGTAGCCCAGCGCCACGGAGGAGTCCTTCTCGTAGATCAGGGACGCGTCGTTGAGCTTCAGCTTGGCCATGGAGGCCACCAGCTCCTCGTAGTCGTTCGCGTCCACGGGGTAGATCGATGAAAAGACGACCGGCTTCACCTCCCGGAAGCCGGCCAGCGGCTCGGCGCACGGGTTCTCGTGGTCGGTCACCGTGTCCCCTACCCGGGTGTCCGACACCGTCTTGATGCCGGCGATGAGGTACCCCACCTCCCCCGGCCCCAGGGAAGCGGCCGGGACCAGCCCGAGGCGGAAGACGCCGGTCTCCTCCACCTTGTACGTGGAGCTGTTCCACCAGAACCGGATGGACTGCCCGGCCTGGAGATGGCCCGTGTACACGCGCACGTGCACGATGACGCCGCGATACACGTCGTAGTGAGAATCGAAGATCAGCGCCTTCAGCGGCTCCTCGGCGGCTCCCGCGGGCGCCGGCACCCGCTGCACGATTGCCTCGCACAGCTCGTCCACCCCGGTCCCCAGCTTCCCGGAGACCAGCAGCGCGGCGGAGGAATCCAGCCCCAGGTCGTGATCGATCTGCCTCCTGGCGCCCTCGATGTCCGCGCTGGGAAGGTCGATCTTGTTGATCACCGGGATGATCTCCAGGTTGTGCTCGATGGCCATGTACATGTTGGCGAGCGTCTGCGCCTCCACGCCCTGGCTGGCATCGATCAGGAGCACCGCTCCCTCGCAGGCCGAGATGGAACGCGACACCTCGTAGGAAAAGTCCACGTGCCCCGGGGTGTCCACGAGGTTCAGGATGTACTCGTTGCCGTCCTTGGCACGGTACGGGATGGCCACCGCCTGGCTCTTGATGGTGATGCCGCGCTCGCGCTCGATGTCCATGTTGTCAAGGATCTGGTCATGAAACTCCCTGTCCGAGACCAGGCTCGCGCGCTGGATGAAGCGGTCCGCGAGCGTGGACTTGCCGTGGTCGATGTGCGCGATGATGCAGAAGTTGCGGATGTGTGCTGTATCCAAGACTGGTGCCACCCCCCGGCCGCTCCGCGGCCCGGCGGAGAGCGAAGTATAGCGGGAAAACAGCGCGAGGGGCAAGGAGACCCGGACCGCCGAACGCCGGCCGGAAGCGCCGGGCAACGGACCGGACCGGCGGCGCCGCGCCACTCTTCGGCGACCTTGACAGGCCGGGGGCCGTCTCGTAGCCTCTGAGCGTGAGTGTCGGCGCAAAACCGCGAGTGCTCGTCGTCGACGACCAGGAGGCGCTGCGCACGCTGCTGGCCCGGCTGCTGGAGCGGGAGGGGTTCGACCCGGTGCCCGCGGAAGACGGGGAGCAGGCGATTGCGCGCTACAAGTCGGAGTCCCCGCTGGTGGTCGTCTCCGACATCATGATGCCGAAGATGGACGGCCTCTCGCTCCTGAACGAGATCCGCCGAATCGACCGTAACGCCACCGTGATCCTGATGACCGGGCAGGGCAACGAGGACGTGCTGCTGAAGGCGCTGCGCGGCGGGGCCACGAACTTCTTCAAGAAGCCGTTCAACGTGCGGGAGCTGATCGACGAGATCCGCAAGGTGGTGGAGTTCCGCCTGGAGGCGGCCCGCTCGTCCCTGTTCTCCCCGCTGCTGGTGGAGGAGACGAAGAAGTTCGTCATGCCCCGGGCCGATTCGCCGTTCTTCCCCATCATCAACCAGATCACGCTGCAGCTTCCCTGCCTCCTGCCGCCGGAGGACATCCTGAACCTGAAGATCGGCATCGAGGAAGCCATCACGAACGCCGTGGAGCACGGGAACCTCGGCATCTCCTTCGATGACAAGTCCAAGGCGATATCGGAGGGACGGCTGGCGGAGCTCATCGCGGAGAAGGGGCGGGAGAGTGACGCCGCCGGGCGCGCGGTGTGCATCACCTCCCGGCTCACCGCGGACCTGTTCGAGATCACCATCCGGGACGACGGCACCGGTTTCGACTGGCAGAACCTGCCCGCCGTGGAGCCGGAAAACATCCTCGCGTTCAACGGCCGCGGCATCTTTCTCACGAAGATCTACTTCGACGAGGTGCTCTTCAACGAGAGCGGCAACGAGGTGACGCTGCGGAAGAGAAGGCCGAAGTAGGGAGCCCTAGATGAAGTTGTCCGTTTCCAGATACGTGGCGATCTGGACGGCGCTCTCGATGAAGCCGGCCTTCCTCTTCTTGATCACCACCTGGAGCATGGCGTAGCCCTTGTCCGTGTCCACCTGCCAGTCCTGGATGGTGAGCGGGTCGTCCACGGAGATGCCGGACTCGTCCGCGACGGAGCCCTGGATCACGCGCCGCACGATGTAGTCCCCTTTCCAGAGGAACGAGCCGATGTTCTCCAGCTTCATCCCGAACAGGGGATACACCACGTTGTCCCGCGTGTCCCGCTTCAGGGCCTCTTCAATAGGCTGCTCCGGCCGGGCGGACACGCACACGAGCACGCTCTGCTCCACCCCGGCGTGGCGGATGCCGACCTTCACGAGTGACGGCGGAGCGTGCCCCAGCACGGCCTCCTGGACGTCCGCCAGCTTGGTGTACGGCGTGCCCTCCACGGACTCGATGATGTCACCGGCGGAGATCCCGGCGAGCGCGGCCGGCTCGTCGGGGACCGCGTAGATGACCTCCAGCCCCTTGTCCGTTTCCGTCACCGCCATGCCGAGCCAGGGATGGACCGCCTGGCCGCCCTTGTAAAGGGCGGGCAGCGCCTTCTCCACCAGCGCGTAGGGAATCGCGAAGTTCAGCCCCTCGAACTGCTGGATCCCGGCAAAGACGACGCCGATCAGGTCTCCCTGCTCGTCCAGGAGCGGCCCGCCGCTGTTGCCCGGGTTCAGCGGCACGTCCACCTGCATGGAGTCCCCCACCTGCATCAGGCGGCGGCCCATGGCGGAGACGATGCCGGACGTGATGGTCTTTTCCAGCCCCGCCGGGGACCCGATGGCGAAGATCTTGTCTCCCGGCGTGAGCACCTGGAGGCCATAGCCTCCGAAGACGAAGGCCGGCGTGATCTCGGTCTTGATGAGCGCCAGGTCGAACGTGCTGTCGTACCCCACCACCTTGGCGGGGATCCTCTCTCCCTGCGGGCTGTCGGACAGCCTCACGTACAATCGCGAGTAGCCCTTGTACTTCGGATCCACCTCGCTCTCTATCACGTGGTGGTTGGTGAGGATGTACCCGCGCTTGTCGATGAAGAAGCCGCTGCCGATGACGCGGTCCGGGAACCCGACGCCGCGCTCCACCTTGATCCCGCGGTCCACCAGGATGGTCACCGTGCCGGAGATCATCCGCGGGAACGGCGGCCGCGTATCCAGGTCCGGTCCTGACGGAGCGGTCCAGCCCTTGCTCGTCATTTCCGCGGCAATGGCCCTCATGACCGCCTGGTTGCCGACGACCGAGGCCTCGTCGAACGCCGCGGCGTAGTCCTTCTCCTCCGCGCCCGGCAGGGAAAGGATCGAAAGCCGGGTCAACAGCGCCAGCACCGTGTCCCCTGACCCGTGCTGCTGATCTGCCAGCGCTTCCCGCAGCGCCTTCTCCGTCCAGGTGCCCGTGAGGTCCGCCGCTCCCAGCGCCTGCGCGGAGCCCATCAGCCGGAGTGCATCGTCGTACTTCTTCCCGTTCACCGCGTCCGTGAAGGCGCGCCCCAGGCTGTCCCTCGCCTGGGCGGCCAGCGAATCCAGCCCCGGGACGGCGTCGCCGCGGCGCCGCGCCGCATCGACGCCCGCCAGGGCCCTGAGGTAGGAGCCGGACGTGATGAGCGAGCGCAGCTCGTCCGCCCGCGCCTGCGGCAGCGGCGGAGGCGGCGTGGTGGGACGGGGCGAGCTGGCGCAGCCGGCCAGCAGCCCGAGCAGGATTCCCGCCAGAATGAGCCGAGCCTTCATTTCTCCAACGCCTCCGCGTAGAGCGTGCCTTCGATCCGGAACACGAGGTACGGGCTGCCGGACAGCGTCTGGATTCCGTCCGGCGCCGACGGATCCGGCCGTCCCGAGCCGGCGGCCGGCGTGCCAATCCACGTCAGTCCCCGGACGCGGTCCGCTGCCACGGGAACGTCCACGCCGCCGCGGCGCAGGCTGACGATGCGACCTCCCCGCGTGACGATCCGTACGTCGAAGATGCCGTTCAGCTTCGTGGAAAGCTCCCGAACCCGGGAGCCATCCGCGAGAGTGAGCTCGCGCGCATCGTCCCGGCCGTCCTCGTCGTAGTCCCACGACCGTACGGGGGTCCCGTCAAAGCTCACGTGGTAGTCGGGCGTGCCGCTCCCGTCCGTGTCCACGGCTTCGGAGGCGAGCTTCCCGGCCTGCCACTGCTCCTGCACCTGGAACACGCCGTCACGGGCAAGCGAGCGGGTGCCATGATCCGGCTGGCCGTCCCGGTACCACAGGCGATGGTCGATGATCCCATCCCCGCCGATGGACTCCTCCAGGTACACGCGCTGGCCGCGGGAGAGATCCACGCGTCGGACCAGCGTCACGCCATCCGCCGCGTACTCCTCCCATCGGAAAGAATCCTGCCGCACCGCTGCCGTGGCCGGAGCGGCAAGCCGGGCGGTGATCCGCGGCGCGCTCCCGTCCGCCGGCACGACCCCGTCCCGCAGGAACGGGAACTGCAGGGTGAAGGGCTGGACGAACCACGTGCCTTCTGCCGGCAGCGCCACCGATTCCAGCGACGGATAGCGGCTGTAGCGGTAGCGGGTCACGGCGCCGTCCGCGGACCTCACGTCCAGCGTCAGCGGCCGTCCGGACTGGAACGTTGCCGCGTACCGGGCCACGCCGTCCTCCGCCGGTTCCCGGACCCAGCGGGTGACCTTCCCGTCCAGGAACGTCCACTCATCGTCCCAGTAACCATCCCCGTCCGCGTCCAGGTCCCTCGGCCCCGTGTACCGGGACAGGGCGTCCGTCATCGCACCGGCCAGATCCTTGCTGCCTTTCACCGCGTTCATGACGCGCACCGCCAGGTCCTGCCGGGCGAGGCCCCCCATGCGGAGGAACGAGTCCAGGTATGGCCGTCGGCGGCTGACCGGCACGGATTCCAGGCCGATGACCGCTGCCAGCGGGTCGGTCCCGCCCTTGGAGATGTAGGTGTCAACCGAGGAGGTCCGAAACGCGCGGTCAAGGTCCAGGCCTGCGGCGGCAAGCAGCAGCGGGAGGCTGTCCGGATGAAGGCGAAGCCCTACCCGGAGCAGGGATGAGGCCTCCGCGTTTCGGTCCAGCCGCGCGAGCACGGCCGCCTCCCGCAGCCGGAGCTCGTCCGCATCCGGGAACCTGGCAACGGAATCCGAAAGGCTGCGAAGCTCGGCGCCGGTGGCACCCGCCTTGTCCAGCTCTCGCGCCTGCAGCACGAAGTTGGCGGGGTCCTCCGGATGGGACGCCACGAGCCGGTCCACGGCCGCGCGGGCGTCCGCGAGCTCTCCCGTGCGGATGAGCAGGCCCGCGAGGAGCTGCTGCGGCGCGAGCGGGTCCGTGCGGCTCCAGCTCGCCTGGCGCAGGGCGTCCCGCAGGTGATCCATGCCGGCGCGGGTGGTGGCGCGGTCCTGCAGATCCACGCGAGCCTGGAGGTACAGCGCTTCCGAGTAGTCCGGGGCAAGCTGCAGCGCGGAGGCGGCCAGGGAGGCCGCGCGCGGCACATCCCCCGCCGCCAGCGCCGCGTCCGCCGGCAGCAGGAACGCATCCGCCTGCGCGCGGGCCGCGGTAGACGGGCTCTCGTCCTGCGCCGACGCGGGGACGCCGAGCAGCGCCAGGAGGGCGATGGTGACGCAGATGGCAGTTGACAACGGTCCGGATGGCCGCGGCATTTTCACGTCACACGTCATGATACTCGGAAACGCTCCCGGCGGCGCGCCGGGCCGGGCCTCGACGGCCTCAGCCGCGGCTTCCCGCCGGCAAGGCGGCGGCGGGTTCCGTTTCCCCGTGCTTCCTCGGCGGCATGCCGAGGAGAGCCCGGATCTCGTCATCGTCCATGTTCTCCTTGACCAGCAGCGTCTCCGCGAGGAGCTTCAGCTTGTCCCGCTGCTCGGTCAGGATGCGCAGCGCCTCCTGCAGGGAGTTCTCCACGATCTTCTTGATTTCCGTGTCGATGGCCCGCGCGGTGTCTTCCGAGTAGTCCTTGTGCCGGGCAATCTCCTTGCCCAGGAAGATGGGCTCGTCCTTCTGCCCGTAGGCAATGGGACCGAGCACTTCGCTCATCCCCCACTCGCACACCATGCGGCGGGCAAGGTCGGTGGCCTGCTCCAGGTCGTTCTGCGCCCCGGTGGTCGTCTCGTTGAGCATGATGCGCTCCGCCGCGTAGCCGCCCATGGCGATGGTGATGCGGTCCAGGAGCCATCCCTTGTTCCGGGAGTACGAGTCGTCGTCGGGAAGGGAGAACGCCACGCCCAGCGCGCGGCCGTGCGGGATGATCGTGATCTTGTGCAGCGGATCCGCGTTCTTCAGGTAGTAGTGCAGCAGCCCGTGGCCCGACTCGTGGAACGCCACCATCTGCTTCTCTTTGGGCGGGATCACCTTGCTCTTGCGGGCCACGCCCATGAGCGTCTTGTCCCGGGCCTCCTCGAAGTCCGCCATCTCCACGCGGTCCTTGCCCCTGCGGCCGGCGAACAGCGCGGCCTCGTTCACGAGGTTCGCCAGGTCCGCCCCGGAGGAGCCGGGCGTGGCGCGGGCCAGCCGGGCCAGGTCCACGTTGTCCGCCAGCGGCAGCTTCTGCGCATGCAGGCGCAGGATGAGCTCGCGCTCCTTGATGTCCGGCATGTCCACCACGACCTGCCGGTCGAACCGTCCCGGCCGCAGCAGCGCGGGGTCCAAGACGTCAGGCCGGTTCGTGGCGGCCAGGATGATCACCCCGTCCTTCGTGTCGAAGCCGTCCATCTCCACGAGCATCTGGTTCAGCGTCTGCTCGCGCTCGTCGTGCCCGCCGCCGTAGCCGGCTCCGCGCGTGCGGCCCACCGCGTCCAGCTCGTCGATGAACAGGATGCACGGCGCGTGCCGGCGTCCCTGTTCGAACAGGTCCCGAACCCGGCTGGCGCCGACGCCCACGAACATCTCCACGAAGTCGGAGCCCGACATGTGGAAGAAGGCAACGTTGGCTTCCCCGGCAATGGCCTTGGCGAGCAGCGTCTTTCCGGTGCCCGGCATGCCGACGAGGAGCACTCCCTTCGGGATCTTCGCGCCGAGACGCGCGAACTTCTGCGGGCTCTTCAGGAACTCCACGACTTCCTGCAGCTCGTACTTCGCCTCGTCCTGCCCCGCCACGTCCGTGAACGTGATGTGCTTGGCGGAGTCCAGGTACCGCTTGGCCCGGCTCTTGCCGAACGAGAAGGCGCGGTTCCCGTTGCCCTGCACCTGGCGGAACATGAACCAGATGAAGAAGAAACCGATCACCCAGGGCAGGAACTGGATGAGGACAGCGAGCGGGGAGACGGACTTGGCGCCGCCGGAAACCTTCACGCCCTTGTCCTTCAGGCTCTTCATCAGGTCCGGGTCCGGGTATGGAATCGTTGTCTTGAAGAAGCCCACGTCACCGGACTTCGCCTTGAACGATCCCTGGATCTCGTACTGGTCGATGATCTTGACCTGGTCGATCTGCCCCTCATCCAGGTAGGTCTGGAACGTGGAGTACGGCAACTCCGAGGTCGCAGAGCGATCGTTGTAGACGAAGAAGAATACAAAGAAGGAAACGAGGATCAGCAGGGAGATGAGCGCAATGCGGTTGTTGAAGTTGAACCGTGGGATCCGGGGATCCGGCCCCTTGTTGTCGCCATTATCGTTGTTGCTCACGTCCCTCTTCCTGCAATGCTGTGTGCGGACACCTGCACCGTGGCGGCCGTCTCCCCGGGGGAGCCGGTGACGCCGCTGCGGATCCGCGTGCGGTAGCCCCGCGGCCCCCCAAGGACCGCCAGCACACCGCTCCTGTCTGAGAGTATCGGAATCAGGGCCCGTTCAGACTCGGGCACCTTCATGCCGATCAGGAGATCTTTCACCGAGGTCGTGCCGCCCGCCAGACGGATGATGTCGCCCTTCCTTTTTGACCTGAGAACCAGAGGCGGCTTCACCTTCTCTGCAAGGATGACAATTCCTCCTCGGGACCCGTCACCTTCGGGCCCGGAGGCAAAGGAGACACGTACACCCGCTTCCCGAATCTCCGCGCCGCGGGCCTCTGAGACCACAATAAAGTATCCCTTTTTGGTCCGGGTGGCAATATCGCGGCCCCAGTGGAGCACCCCATTGTCTTCCGTCAGCGCCATTCCGTTCCCCGAAAGAATCGCCCCTCCCCTCGCCTTGCGTCGGGACCCGAGTGCCGGGGCGAGGAAGCGCCAGGGCAGGCGGCGGACCATGCCCGGAGAGGGTCGGAGGCGGTTGTACAGGTGCAGCAGGCTCCAGGCGCGCACCGCCGCGTGGGCGGCAAAGAACTCCTCCGCGGCGATGCTGAAAGACTGGCTGCCGGGGGCCCACCTCAGCCTTCCGGCGAGCTTGCGGGCCAGGTCGCTGGAGAGAGCGAGCTTCTGAGAAAGCATGGCCAGTCCTCGGCGGTACCCCGGAAACTCCGCCTCCAGCACGGGCACCAGCCGATGCCGCACCCGGTTTCGAAGCAGCGCCGTGTCGCTGTTGGTCGGATCCTCCCGCCAGGGCTGGCCCAGGGACTGCAGCCACGAGACGACTTCCGCGCGACGGCATCCCAGGAGAGGCCGCACGAACGGTCCCCTCCGGGCAGCGATCCCGCGCAGCCCGTGCACGTCGGACCCCTGCAGGAGCCTCATGAGGAGTGTCTCGATGACGTCGTCCTGGGTATGGCCAAGCACGATGAGCCCGGCGCCCGCCTCCTCCGCCGCCTGCCGCAGGAAGGAGTAGCGCAGGTGGCGCGCCGCTTCCTCCAGTCCCGTCCCCGCGGAGCGCGCCCGCGCGGCGCAGGCCCCCGGGCCCGCCTCCTTTACGATGAGCGGGACCTCCAGCCGGGCGCACAGGTCGCGGAGGAACGCGATGTCTTCCTTAATATCAGCCGCCGGCCGGATGCCGTGGTCCACGACGCACGCGGCAAGGCGGAAGCCGCCCTCCGTGCGCCGAGCTGCAACCGCCCGGATCAGCGCGGTGGAATCAGGGCCGCCGGAGATCGCGGCAAGCACGGTGGAGCCGTGCCCGACCCCCAGCCGGCGAAAGGTCTGCCCTACGGATTGCGGGGGGGAGCTCACGAGCGCGCCGGGGAGCGCTCGGGTGACGGCGGCTCGCGGCGGTTCACCTCGTTCATCACCTTCACGGGCCCTTCGGCCACCAGCGTGAGGACGGCCGTGGCTGCGCGGTCCACCGCGTCACTGATGACCGCCTCCTCCTGGCGGCTGAGGGAGCCCAGCACGTGACCGACCACCTGGCCCTTGTGCTCCGGGCGCCCGATGCCCAGCACGAGCCGCATGAAGCCCTGCGTGCCGAGGGACCGGATGACCGACTCCAGCCCCTTCTGCCCGGCGGAAGAGCCCTCCAGCTTGAAGCGGAGGTTGCCCGGGGACAGATCCAGGGAATCACAGATCACGAGCAGGTCGGAGGGTTCGGAGCCGGTCTCCCGCAGCGCCTCGCGCACGGCCCGGCCGGACTCGTTCATGTAGGTCAACGGCTTGACGAGGTACAGCGGCGAGCCGCCGTGCGCGCCTTTGCCGAGGAAGTAGGAATGGAACAGCTTCTTCTTGAACTGGACGCCCAGGCGCGTGGCCAGGGCGTCCACGACCATGAATCCGACATTGTGCCGGGTGCCCGCATAGCGGTCTCCCGGATTGCCGAGACCGACCACCACCAGGGGCAGAGACTACTCCTCTTTCCTTCCCCTCTTCTCTGACTTCTCGCCCTTCTCCGGCTTGGCGGGCTCGTCGCCTTCCTCGGTCTTCTCCGCGCCCTCCGCGCCAGCTTCTCCCTCCGCGCCTTCCGCCGCCACCTCGCCTTCCACGGCGGCCGGGGCAACCTCTTCCTCCGCCTTGCGGTGGGCTACGAGGCACACGACCTGGTCCGCCGGGATGAGCGAGCGCACGCCCTCCGGCAGCGCAAGGCCGGACACGTGCAGGGCGCGGTCCAGCGCCAGCTCGCTGATGTCCAGCGTGATCTCCTCCGGCAGGTCCTTGGGCAGGCACTCCACGTCCAGCTGGTGCAGCAGGACTTCCAGGATGCCGCCTTCCTTGACGCCGACCGGGTTGCCGATCAGGCGCACCGGCACACGCGTGCGCAGGGCCTTGCCCTTCTCGAACTCGTAGAAGTCCACGTGAAGGACCTGCCCCGTGAGGTTGTCCCTCTGGTAGTCCTTCACGAGCACCTCGTGCACGCCGTCCGCCATGTGCAGTTCCACGATCGTGTTCTCCGTGATCCGTCGGAACGCGGTGCGGAACTCCCGGGCGTCAACGGCGATGGCCGTCGGGTTCGTGTGCCCGTAGACCACCGCCGGAATCTTGCCCGCGCCGCGAAGACGGCCCGCGACGCTCTTGCCGCCGCCCTGCCTCTTCTCGACGTTCAGCTTCTTTGCTTCCATATATATGCTCCTCCACGTGGATTCCGGTATGGTGTGGACTGGGACGGCAGGATTCGAACCTGCGAAATGCCGGAACCAAAATCCGGTGGCTTACCGCTTGCCGACGTCCCAAGGACCAGGCGCGTCAGCCCCGCGCCCGGCTGTCAGGTCGACGGGGACCCGCCCCGCGGGCTGCTGCCGTCCTCCAGCTCATTCGTCGGGGAGAAATCCTCGTCGTCCTGGCCCGAAATATGCATTTCTCCCCCCCCTTTGTCAAACTCCTCCAGGATCCGATCCTGGATCCTCTTCCTGAAATCCGAGTTGATCGGATGCGCGATGTCCTTGAACTCGCCGTCCCGCGTCTTGCGGCTGGGCATGGCCACGAACCGGCCGAACTGCCCCATGATGATCTTCAGGTTGTGGACCACGAAACAGTTATCAAAGGTGATCGTGACGTACGCCTTGAGCTTGTTGTCAGATTCTACCCTCTTGATGCGAATGTCCGTGATCTCCATGGGTGTCCCCCTACCGGCGAATCCGCATCCGGTGATACTAACAGACCGCTGCAAACGAGACAAGGGGCCGCGCCGGGGCGCCCGCCCGTGGACATCCGCCGGGGCCGTCCCTATACTGGAAGGCGTGCGGCAGGAGATCCTGGAGGCGCTTCTGGACGCGGTGCGGCAGGTGTTCCGTGACACGGAAATCGCGATAGACTCCGTGCAGCCGGGAGACGGGTTGGGGACTGATGCCCAGGTCATCGCCAGCGTGGGCCTCACCGGGGACCTGAAGGGGATCCTGGTGCTGCGCACCGACATCCCCGGCGCGGCGCGCATCGTCACGGCCATGATGGGCGGCCTGCGCGTCCCCGCCGAGCCGGACAAGCTCAGCGAGGTCCAGCTCGCCGCGGTGGCGGAGATCTCCAACCAGATTGCGGGCCGGACCATCACGCTCTTGTCCGAACGCGGCATCCACTGCGACATCACGCCGCCCGCCGTGATGTGCGCGCTGCAGATGCACAGCCTCATTCCGGACGTGGCGGAGAGCACGCGGCAGACGCTGCTCGGTCCGTTCGGCACTCTCAGCGTGTTTCTCGGCATCCAGCACGCGGAGTAGACGCACCTCCTCGCCGGTGCCGCGGCGCGGCGCGCGCGATTCAAAAAACTAGTTGACAAGCCGAGAATTGTGGACGTAGATTCAGCTTGGTTTCATACTTTCGGCGCCGAGGCAGGGATAACAATGCTGGAAATCAACGAAAACAGTGAAAAAGACACGGATCGGTGGCTCGTTGCCGCCCCTGGCAAGGGCAAGGGCAAGGGCGACGAGGAGAACACCGAGGGCGGAGATGACAAGGAAGATCTCGACGATGACTTCGACGACTACGAGGACGATCTGGAAGAAGACTACGATGAAGAAGAGATAGGGGAAGAGGAAGAGGAAGAAGAGTTCGACGACGACATGGACGAGGAGTTCGAGGACGACGAAGAAGAGGGAGAAGAAGAGGAAGAGGAAGAAGAGGAGGAGGAAGAAGAAGAGGAGGAAGAGGAAGAAGAAGAGGAAGACTATCTCGACGAAGAAGACTACGACGTTGACGAAGACCTGGACTACGAGGATTTCGACCAGTAAGTGATCCGCTCGGCCTTGAACCACAGCCGTTCGAGGTCGTAGAACTCCCGCTGTTCCCGCTCCATCAGATGAATCACCAGCTCCCCGCAATCGAGAAGAAGCCAGCCGCTCTCTCCGCGTGACTTGCGCCCGCCACCGCGCGCCGGAATCCCGGCGGCCTTCAGGAACGCTTCCAGCTCCCGGTGCAGCCCCTCCAGGTGCGCGCTGCTGCGCACCGTGCCGATGACGAAATAGTCCGCAAACGAGGAGATGCCGCTGATGTCGAGCACCACCGTGTCTTCCGCCAGATGCTCCGACAGCAGGCGCGCGGCCTCCACGGCCGCCTGGCGACTACTTGACGTAGCGTCCATCGAAGTCCTTGCCCAGGATCACCGTGACGTCCACCGCCTGGTCCATCTGCGGGTCCGGCTTGGAGAAGATGCGCGTGCAGTGGATGATGTCCGCCACCTTCTTCGCCGTGTCCAGGTTGCCCTTTCGGTCCAGCACCACCGTGTTCTGGTACTGGTCGTTGTCCGCGTTGTTCGGCGCCATGACCTCCATGTCGTAGCTCTGCAGCAGGTCCCGCGCGCGGCCGGCCAGCCCGGGCGTTCGCGTGCCATTCAGGATCTCCACGGTGATCGTGAGCGCGTCCGGCGGAACGAACTCGTTGGAGGCGTTGGCGGCCATGGCCTGCTTCACGGCCTGCTTCAGGAGCTCCCCGTCCTGGTGGGGGAACAGCAGGTCACGCCCGTCCACGGACCGCGTGGTGCCCAGCACCCTCTGCAGCACCATGCGCTCTGAGTCGAAGCGCCCCATCTCCCCGACAAAGCTGGCCAGCGCGCGCCCGGGGAGGTCCGTGCGCAGGAGGGAACGCAGCTCGCGCATCGGTCCCCGCTGCAGAAGGAACGCCTCGTTCTCTCCCAGTGACTTCAGCAGGGCCTGCAGGAACTTCTGGCGTCGGCTCACGGCATCCGCCTCGGTCTCCAGCGGATCACGGTAGCTCAGGAACTGCTTGGCCTTGTCCCCGTCCAGCACCACGCTGCCGGAGGGCAGCAGCACGCGCTGGTCCGCCAGCGTCAGGTCCACCGGGTTGGGGATGAACACGTCCACGCCGCCGACGAGGTCCACGAGCCGCCCGGCGTCCTCGAAGTCGATGTCCACCACGCCGTGAACCGTGACTCCCAGGAGCTGCTCCACCTTCTGGCGCAGCGGCAGCGGGTTGGCGCGCCGGTACAGGGCGTCGATTCCTTCCACCCGGTTGATCGTCTCTATCACGCTGCCCAGGTTGGGCGGCACGTAGAACAGGGAGCCCTTGCGCGTGTCCGGGTTGTAGAGGAAGACCTCGAAGAACAGCGCCTTCTCTCCGCTGGAAAAGATGAACAGCGTGTTCAGCGGCTGCTTCTTCTTCAGGGAGTCCGTGATCTGGTCCACCCGAAGCTGCAGCACGGCGTAGGCCACGGCAGCGCCGATGACAGCCAGGATGAGGACGAGCAGGATGATGCTGCGGTCCGCGCGACGGTTTCGGCGCTCAAACATTCGTCTTCAGCTCCGCCTGGAGGTCCTTCGCGTCCGCGGCCACCTCCCGGGAGGCGGCGCGCACGAAGTGGATCTTGCGTTCCAGCACGGCGAGCACCATCTCGTCCAGGCTCAGGCTCAGCGTGCGCCTGCGGAACTCGGGGGATACGAACTCCCGCGTCGGCTCCAGGAAGTCCGCGGCAAACACGATGCGGGAGAGAGGTCCCATGGAACCGCGACCGGTGACG
>DASRZR010000415.1:0-9033 GCA_035686185.1 Spirochaetia bacterium
CAAGGAGCTTCGGAGGAGCCTCCCCATCAAGGACGAGACCTACACCCCGGCCAGGACTGAGGCACCATGATCCACCGCACAAGGGTTATTCTCTGCGCCGCGGCCACTGCCGCCGTCCTTTCCCTGTTCTCCTGCGCTTCCGGTCCCCAGCAGATCCCGTCCGGGCTGTCCGTGGCGGAGATCTTCCAGCGCGCGCAGGACGCGTCGGACCAGAACAACTTCACGCTGGCCATGCGCTACTACGAGCTCGTTCCCCAGAGCTACCCGGATGACATCGTGCACGTCACGTGGGCGTCCTACGAGATCGCGTTCCTGTACCACAAGATGGGCAAGCCGCGGGAGGCGCTGGATCGCATCAACGCGCTGCTCGACCAGTACACCACCAACGGGGACAAGCTGCCACCGGCGCCCAAGGTCCTGGCGGTGAAGCTGAAGACGCGCCTGGAGGCCACGCTGAAGAGCGCTTCGTGAAGCGCTACTCCTTCTGTCCCGTCTGCGGGGTCCGCTATGCGGACACCGCGCGCGTGGACGAGTCCCTCCTGGAGTGCGCGGCGTGCGGATTCCTTTTCTGGCAGAACTCGAAGCCCGCTGTCGGCGCGATCGTCACGCGCGCGCGGGACGGGATCACCGAGGTCCTGCTGACGCGCCGCGGCGTGCCGCCCCACCGGGGGAGCTGGGACCTGCCCGGCGGGTTCCTGTCCAACGGGGAGCATCCGGAGCTGGGCGTGGCGCGCGAGCTTCGGGAGGAGCTGCAGGTGGCCTCCGTGCGCAACCTGAGGCTGGTCGGCACGGGGATCGTCGAGTACCGCCGGGACGACCAGGCGGAGGAGGCCCGGTTCGCGCTCCCGATGTACTACCGCTGCGAGATAGACACGGACCGCCTGACGGCATCTGATGACGTGGCCGAGGTGCGCTGGTACCCGCTGGAGCACCTGCCGCCGGACATGGCCTTTCCTTCCGACGTGGCGGCGCTGGCCGCCTTCGCGCGAAGCCTCGCGGAAGAGGCGTGAACCGGCCGGCATGGCGCGTGAACCGCGTGCCCGGTCGCCGGCGTCCCGCGGTCCCTATCTTCCGACGGCTTCCGTGATCTGGGCGAGCTTTTCCCGGTCCGCCAGGCGCAGGCTTTCTCCCTCCGCTTTCAGCACGCCGGCGCCTTCCAGCCCCCGCATCACCGCGCTCACCTCTTCCATGGGAAGCTCCAGGCTCAGCGAGACCTCTTCCACGCACTTCTGGTAGGGCACGCCGTCCTGGCCGGTGGCCAGCTCCTGGAAGACGGACTTCAGGTGCAGCGCGATGAGCCCTTCCGCGTCCCGCTTCACGAGGTGCTGGATTTTCAGGTGGGCGGTCTGCAGGCGCCGGCACAGCTTGTCGATGATATTAAGCGCGATCTTCGTGTTGCGGGCGATCATGTTCTGCAGGCCTTCCCGGTCGAACACGAGCAGCTCCACGCGGTCGATGGCCGTGACCGTGGCGGTGCGCTGGATGCGGTTCACGATGGCCATCTCCCCGAAGAAGTCCCCCTTCTCCAGCACCGAGACCACGTGAGTCCTGCCGGCGAACTGCTTGCTCACCCGGACCTTGCCGCTCTGGATGATGTACATCTCCTCGCCTTCCTCGCCTTCGCGGCAGATGGCGGTTCCCGGTTCGTAGGTGCGGCTGAATCTCTGCAGGAGCTCGTCTGGCATTTGTCTCAATCTATCCGCAGCCTCCGCCGTATGCAAGCGGCGGGGCGCGCGCGGCCGTGATAACGGTGGGAGGTCCTCATGCCCCAACCATGTGCCGTCCCGCGCCGCCGCCCCGCGGCCTCGGCGCCGGCCCGCCCGCGGGTCTCCGCGGCGTGCCCGCCCGCGCTTGTGGCTGCTCTTGCCGTCGCGCTCCTGGTTCCCGTCTCCTGCGGGCCCGTGCCGGACACGCGCTCGCCGGACGTGGACCTGAAGCCGCCCCAGGTGCAGTCCGTGCAGGCCTCGTCCCCGGCGGAGATCTCCATCCAGTTCGATGAAGAGGCGGCTCTCAGTGACGGGAAAACGCGCATCACGCCTCCCCTTGCCGTGCAGCAGGTCACCGCGGCGGGCAGCCGCGTGGTGGTCCAGGCGGAGGCCCAGGCGCCCGGCCGCCGCTATGACCTGGAGGCGGAGGCGCGGGACACGCACGGCAACACCGCCTCCTTCGATGCGGAGTTCTACGGCTACAACGCTCGGACCCCGGCGCTCCTCATCAACGAGCTCACCCCGCGCGGCTCCGGTTCGCACCCGGACGCCGTGGAGCTGAAATGCCTTGCCGCCGGCAACATTGGCGGCGTGGTCCTCTACCTCGGGTGCCCGGAGGACAACGACGGGCGGTTCGTGTTCCCGCCGCTGGAAGTAGCGGCCGGAGCCTTCATCGTGCTGCATCTCAAGCCGTCCGGGGACCCGGCGGAGGTGGACGAAACGTCCCGGCCGGACCAGTCAGGAGGCTTCGACGCGCTGCCCACGGCGTGGGACTTCTGGATGAAGGACTCTCCCGGCCTGCCGGGCAACAACGGGGTACTGTCGGTCTACGACCGGCCCGGTGGCAGCGTGCGGGACGCGGTTGTCTGGAGCAACCGGACCTCGCAATCGGACGAGCAGTACGGGGGGTTCGGCTCGGAGCAGATGCGTTCCCGGGTGGAGGAGCTTGTGCGGCTCGGCGCCTGGAAGGCTGCCGGGCAGCGCGTGTCCCCGGAGGACGCGGTCAACCCGGAGGGCTCTACCGCAACGCGCTCGCTGTGCCGCGCGGCGGACGGCCGGGACACGAACAGCGCCGCGGACTGGCACATCGTTCCCACCAGGAAGGCAAGCCTGGGGACGGAGAACTCGGACGACGTGTACGCCCCCTAGAGGACGTCCTTGATCATCTTTTCCAGCGCCGGTCGGGGGACCGCGCCGATCTGCTGCTTTACCACCTGGCCCTTGCTGAACACCAGGATGGTGGGAATGCTCACGATGTTGAACTGCTGGGCGAGCTCGCCCTCCGCGTCCACGTCAATCTTGGCGATCTTGATCTTGTCCTTGTAGTCCCGCGCCAGGTCCTTGAGCACCGGCGCGATCATCTTGCACGGCCCGCACCACTCGGCCCAGAAATCCGCCACCACCGGGACGGCCGACTTCATGACCTCGGCGTCGAAATTGCTGCGCGTGACCGTGACCTCTTCTGCCATTGCACTCCCCTTGAGGAGGATAATATATATCCGTCACCGCACGCAAGCAATCCCCGGGGCGGGCCTCAGCGGGAGCGCTTCAGGTCCTTCAGGCGGAAGTCACTGATCAGCGCCCACGTGCGCGCCCGCGCGTCCTCCACCACGGTCCGGCGATCCGCCGGCATCTCCGTGTACACGCGCCGTACGCGCTCCAGGACCGTGAACAGGTCGTGCAGGAAGAAGGCGGCCTGCAGGAGGTAGTCCTTCTCCTCCCGCTCGATGGCGGAGAAGTTGCGCGGGAACCGTCGCAGCTCCACCAGCAGCCGGCTCACCAGCTGGGGCGGCTCCTGGCGGTTCGCGGAAGACAGGTAGCGCAGCTGGGAGTCCAGCGCCAGCATCTCGGAGGAGGTCATGGCGTACATCGTCTCGTCCAGGGCCGCCCCGAGATCGCGCCACACGGCCGCGGCGAAATCCGACAGCGCCCCCGCCATCCGTCGGACCTCCTCTCCGGCGTCGGGATCAAAGGGGAGCTCGGGATACTTGGCGATGCGCGCCCGGTTTTCCTCCAGCACCTTGTCCGCGAACCCGGGCGCCTTTTCCGGGGCCGGGCGCGCGGGCCCGAGCTGCACGCGCTGCTCCTCCCGCTCCACCAGCTCCTTGATGGCGCTGATCTCGGCGAGCAGGAACGAGGAGATGTCGGTCTTGGCCTTCAGCGCCTGCAGGTAGCGCGACTCGAACGCCTGGCGCAGGGACCGGGGCTTGAAGTATTTGACGACGTAATCGTCGTACGACTTTCGTATCTTTTCGACGCTGGCGGTTATCTCGCCAGGAGTCAACTTCTTCGGGGCCACGTCGCCCCTGTCATAGCTGAAAACGGTTTCCTTGGTCAATCAATCGCCGGGCCGGAAGACGGACCGCCGGGGCCCGGGGCCGCCGCCCGGGCACCCCGCACAAACACCCCGATGGACAGGCCGGCGGCGGCCATGATCCCCGCCGTTGTCAGGAACACCGTCCCGAAGTCCCCGGCCAGCGCGATGCTGGCCCCGATGAGCGGACCGAGCGCGTTGCTGGCGGACGCGATGGCGCTGGAGATCCCGTAGATGCTGCCCTGGCGGCCGGGCTGCACCCGCTGGGCAATCAGCGCATTCACGGAGGGCAGGTTGCCGCCGACGAAAAAGGCGCTGACGATCCGCAGCAGGAGGAGCTGCACCGGTGTTCGCACGAAAGCCTGCGGGATGATGAACAGCGCCGCGCCGCTCATGCAGACGATCAGCACGCGCCGGTAGCCGAGACGGTAGCTGAACCGGCCCACGATGACGGCGGCCAGCGCGCTCGCCACCGCGCTGAGGCCGATGACCACGCCGGTCATGGAGCCCACGCGGACCGCCGTCGAGCTGAGCTGCTGGATGAACAGCGGGAGGAAGGGGCTGGTGATCGAGCCGGCCACCTGGTCCGCGGCGATGACGGCCATCAGGGACCAGAGCGCCCGGGAGCGGGCCAGCGGGCGGAAGTCCGGCACCAGGCTGGACAGGATGGACTTGCGATGCGCCGGCGGGCGGAAGTTGTCCTGGGCGAACCGGGCCACCACCACGCCGGCCGCGAGCAGCAGCAGAGAGGTGGCGAAGAAGTTCACGCGCAGGCCGAAGGCGTCGGCGACGAAACCCCCGATGAGCGGCCCCAGGGAGGCGCCGAGGAAGATGGCCATCTGCAGGAGCCCCAGGGCGTAGCCCGTCTCCTGCGGCGGGGCGAGGGACGCCACCATGATCGTGGCCGCCGCCACCGTCCCCGTGAGGCACCCCTGGATCGTCTTCAGCACCACGAGCTGCCACGGGGCCGTCACCAGGCCCATGAGCAGCATCACGGCCGTCCCGCCGAACATCGCGCGAAGCAGCATGGGCTTGCGGCCGTAGGCGTCCGCGATGCTGCCCCAGATGGGTGAGAACACCACGAGGCTGACGGAGGGCAGCGCCTGCACCAGGCCGGAGAGCAGCTTCAGGCGTCCCGGCTCGGTGACCCCCAGCTCCTGGAGAAAAAAGGGCGTGATGGGCGTGGAGGTGTTGAAGCCGGCAATGGCCAGGATCTCTCCCGCGGCCACGGCGTAGAGCGTCTTCCGCCAGGCGGGCACTGCCGACAGCGGCGGGTTCAGAGTGGAGTCCTCATGTCGAAGCTGCACTATGATAGTACGGAACGTCCCTGCCTGCCGGCGGGTGGCGCCGGGGGAGGGGCCCTTGAAGTCCGGCGCGCTCTTGCGATAGGTACTACACATGCGCGCGCCGCTCCCCGGACCTGCCGGCATCGTCCTGCTCTGCCTCCTGACGGCTCCCGCCGGGGCGGCGGCTCCCGCGAGCCAGCCCGCGCTCGGCGTTCCCCCGGCGGAGGCGGCGCCCGTGCTCACCGCGAAGTCCGCCATACTCCTGGAGGCGGTCACCGGGACGGTCCTCTACGAGAAGCATGCTGACGAGCCGATCCCGCCGGCCAGCCTGACGAAGCTGATGACCATCCACCTGGCGCTTCGCGAAATCGAGGAAGGCCGCCTGGATCCCTCCGAGGTGCTCGTGCCGGGGCCGGATGCGTGGGCGAAGAACATGCCGCCCCGGTCCTCCGTCATGTACCTGGGCCCGGACCAGAAGCTGACCGTGGAGGAGCTGCTGAAGGGGCTGGTGGTGGACTCCGGCAACGACGCGGCGGTGGAAGTGGCGGACCGCGTGGCCGGCTCCGTTCCCCGCTTCGTGGACATGATGAACCGTGAGGCGGCTCGCCTGGGCTACCGGACGCTGCACTTCGTCGAACCGGCCGGCATCAGCGCGGCCAACACGGTCACCGCGCGGGACTACGCCGGGTTTGCGCGCCAGTTCGTGCTCCTGCATCCGGACGCGCTGAAGGAGTTCTTCTCCGTGAAGGAGTTCACCTACCCCCTTGCGGAGAACCTCACCGGAACCAACCGGGAGAAGGCGGTGACGCAGACGAACCGCAACCTGCTGCTGGGGGCGTACGCGGGCGTGGACGGGCTGAAGACAGGCTTCATTGACGAGTCCGGCTACAACATCGCGGTGACGGCGGAACGCGGCGGCATGAGGCTCATCGCGGTCCTGCTCGGGGTGCCGGACACCGGCCGCGTGAGCGGCGCGGCGCGACGCGCCACGGAGAGCGCGGCGCTCCTGGACTACGGCTACGACACGTTCCTGCTCATGCGCCCCGGCTACCCCCGGCCGCTCCCGCCGCGCGTGTGGAAGGGAACGGCGCGCACGGTAGCCCTGCGCGTCAGCCCCACCCCCTTCGTGGTGGTGCGCAAGGACCAGGCCGGGCAGGTGAAGACCACGCTCCTCCAGGACCTGGACGTGGAGGCGCCCGTGTCCCCGGGGGAGGATCTGGGTGCGGTGCTCGTGACGCGGGGCAGCCAGGAGATTGCCCGCTTCCCGCTCGTTGCCGACGCGGAGGTCCGCCGGGGCGGCTTCCTGCGGACCGCCCTGGATTCCGTGATCCTGTTCCTGCGGGGCATCCGGCCGCTGCGGTCCGGCGTTTGACGATACCGCTCTTCCTTCGTAGCTTCATCTCACCGAATGCGACCGGGGTGCCTGCCCCGGGGAGGGAGTAACAATGGCAGTGCGATCGTCCACGGCGGAGTGGAAAGGGACCCTGAAGGCCGGCAGCGGCACCATGAAGCTGGGAAGCGGGGCCTGGGAAGGGCCGTTCTCTTTCGCGTCCCGCTTCGAGTCGGGTCAGGGCTCCAATCCCGAGGAGCTGATTGGCGCCGCCCACGCGGGCTGCTTCTCGATGTTCCTGTCCGCCCTGTTGAGTGACGCGGGCTTCACGCCCACCAGCATCCGCACCACCTCCGCCGTCCACCTCGGCGAGGGGCCGACGATCAACCTCATCGAGCTTACCACGGAGGCCGTGGTGCCGGGCCTGGACGAAGCGGCGTTCCGCGCGCACGCGGAAAAGGCCAAGCAGGGCTGCCCGGTCTCCAAGGCGCTGGCGGGACCGAAGATCACCCTGACGGCGAAGCTGGTAAAGTAAGCGGGGCGCCGTCGCCCCGCCTGCCGATCGGCCTCAGGAAATGGTCTCCAGCGCCTCTTCCTTCTCCTCTGCCTCTGCCTCTGCCTCGGCGCCTTCCGCGGAGGCGTCACCCTCCTTGCGCAGCGCGGGCTTGAACTCCACGTGCTCCGCCATGATGAGCACCTTGGAGTGCGGCTTGCCGTCCGTGTCCGTCCAGCGGTCCTGCTTCAGCCTTCCCACCACGCGGACGCCGCGGCCCTTCTTCAGGTATTCCCCGCAGACCTCCGCCAGCCGCGTCCAGGCCGTGACGTCGAAGTAGGAGACCTCCTTCTGCAGCTGGTCGTCCTGCTTGTACGCGCGGTTGCACGCCACGCTGAACCGGCAGACCGCGGTGCCCTTGGACGTGTACGACAACTCGGGGTCTCTCACCAGGTTGCCTTCGATCAGGATGGAGTTGAGATTGTTCATTCGTTCCTCCTCGACCCGGATAGTACGGGTCTCGCGCACGCGGCGATTGCGCGCGGCAGCCGTCTCGGTTGCCGCCGCATGGAAAATCGCTTAGAGTAACCGGCGCATGGCGGACCTTGAGAAGCGCATCAGCGGAGACTGGATCGAGCTGCGCGAGAAGGCCAACGACCTGCATGCCCTGCTGGAGCTGCTCGCCGTGCTGCCGCCCGAGCTTCGGGATGCCGCGGACGGGCTGCGCCACTGCGTGGAGCAGGGCATCATCGAGTTCAAGCGCACGCAGCTCGCGCCCACCCTGGTGGCGCTGGAGGCTGCCCGCTATACCTCCTTGGAGGCGCAGGAGCTGGAGACGAGAGAGCGGTCGCTCGCGGCGCTCCTCCTGAGCACGCTCGTGCAGCGCCTCGTGTGCGTCGAGGCCGTTCCGCTCTCGAAGTCTTCCCGGGAGGAGCCGTCCGTGAGCGCGGATGACCTGCAGGTCAGCGCCATCCTCGCGGACGTGAACGCGCGCGTGAAGACGGAGCCGGCGCTCCGCGGGCACACGGCGGTGAAGAACATCCTGATGCAGGTGCACCGCTACAACAGCGAGAACAAGAAGATGCGGGAGCTCGTGGCCACGATCAAGCCCGAGATGCGCCAGTCATTCCTCGCGAACTTCACGAAAACCTTCGACGCGATCATCGCGAGCATCCGGCGCAACTACAGCGTGCTGCTCCAGGAGCAGGTCGCCGCGGTCGTGACTCACAAGGAAGGATTCTCCCTGGCCGCGGCCCCGCTGAAGGAGCTGGCGCCGCTGCTCATGAACCAGGCGCGGGAGGTGTCGAGGTTCCGCTCCACGCTCGCGCACGCCCGGGAGGAGCGGTTCAAGACGCGGGAAGTGCTGGTACGCCTGTACGACAGCCGCCCCGCGGTGCTGAAGCTCGTGGAAGACGAGGCGCAGGAGTACCGCCGGCTGTGCCAGCACGTTCCGTCGGTCCGGGGAGAAGACTGCGTGGGCGCCATGGCCGCGGCGTTCCGCGACGAGGTGGCCGCCATTCTGGACCGCCAGGGAAAGAAGGAAGCGTAGGCCGCGGATCACCACCGACGGCGGATGCCGCCGGTGGTGATCGGGAAAAGACCGGCGCTGACTACTTCTTGATCATCAGCGCGTAGTAGTTCGTGTACGACTCGAAGTCGCCGGGCCAGGCCAGGTTCACCGTCCGGCCGAACATCTCCTTGCCGAGGTACGGGTACAGCTGCTCCTCCACCCGCACGGCGCCTGCCGACATGGAGGCGGCGTTCGTGGCCATGCCGCTGCGGAACAGCGTCTCCGGGATCTGCGCGGTGGTCCCCAGCGCGATGATCGGGGCGTCCTTCTGGAGGTCCGGGTTGGCCTTTCCGAAGGCGAGAAGCTCCTTCAGCGTGGCCGGGCGATAGCCGGC
>DASRZR010000416.1:0-4627 GCA_035686185.1 Spirochaetia bacterium
TCTTCATGATGTGCTCGACCAGCGTGCGCCGCTTCAGGAACCGCCGGCCGACCATCCCCGATTTCCCCAGCACGATCTCCGTGATCCCGCCGGACCGTGCGAAGCGGATCACGGCCAGCGCCACGTCGTCAGAAGGGACGGTGACCATGGCGGCCCCGAGCTGCCGGGCCAGGTCCATGTTCCGGCGCAGGGATTCGCGCGCGGCATCGCTCATCGGCGCGCCGGTGTCCACAAACAGCGCCGTCCACTCCGCCCGGAGGTTGAAGGCGCGCTGCCGGGTCCAGCGGATGAGGTGGGCGGAGTTCGGGCTGGGACTGACGGCCACCAGGAGGTGCTCGCCGGTGAGCGCGCTGCCGCCGCGTGCCCCTTCCTGGATCATGTCGGTGAGCTGGTGGTTGACGAGGAGCGCCGTGTGCCGCAGCGCCATCTCCCGCAGGGCCGCCAGCGTGCTCGTGCGGAAGAAATTGTCTTCCGCCGCGCGAGCCCGGTCGCCGAGGTAGACCTTGCCTTCCCCCAGCCGCTTCAGCAGCTCTTCCGGGGACAGGTCGATGAGCACGACCTGGTCCGCCGCGTCAAAGACGCTGTCCGGGATTCGCTCGGAAATCGTGATCCCCGTGATGGATTCCACCGCGTCTGCGAACCCCTCCAGGTGCTGCACGTTCACGGTGGTATACACGTCGATGCCGCGCTCGATGAGCTCCAGCACGTCCTGGTAGCGCTTGCGGTTTCTCGCGCCCGGCGCGTTCGTATGGGCCAGCTCGTCCACCAGCACCAGCCGGGGGCTGCGCCGGACCACGGCGTCGGTGTCCATCTCCTCCAGGTCCCGGCCGCGGTAGGCGAGCGTCATCCGCGGGATGGCCTCCAGTCCCGACGCGAGGTCGTCGGTCTCCTTGCGCTGGTGGCTCTCCAGGTAACCGATGACCACGTCCGTGCCCTCTTCCCGGGCGCGCCGGGCGGCCTGCAGCATGGCGTAGGTCTTCCCCACCCCGGCGGCCATACCGAAGAAGATCTTGAGCTTTCCTTTCCCTTCCTGTTCCTTTTCCACCACCCTCAGGAGGGCATCGGGGTCCGGTCTTGGCGCCTCTTCATCCGGCATCACCTCTGAATCCTAACGCGCCACGGCGTGGCCCGACTACTCCGGGGACCCGGCCAGGGCGTCCGCGGCGTCTGTCTCCCGCAAGGCCGGGTTTCGCCGCGCCAGCGTCTCTGCCGTGTCTCCGGACGGGCTGCGGGCCGCCGGGTCCGCTCCCGATTGAAGCAGGAGCCGCACGACCGCGGGATTCTTCGACATCTCGGCGGCGAACAGGAGCGGGGTCATGCCGGTCACGTTGCGCGCGTTCACCCGGGCGCCGGCGGCCAGGAGCGCTTGCGCCACGGCGGGCACCGGGTTGTCCTCGGCCGCGTGCATCAGAGGGGTCATGCCGCCGGTGTCCGGTTCGTCCACACGGGCGCCGGCGGCAAGGAGCACGGCGATGACGTCGGCGCTCCCGCTGGACTGCGCCGCGTGGATCAGGACCGTGGTGCCCATGGAGTCACGGTCTTCCACGGACGCGCCGGCCCTGATCAGCGCCTGCGCCACGCCGGCCACCGGGTTTCGGGAAACGGCGTACATGAGCGGCGTCAGGCCGATCCAGTCCCGTTCCTGGACGCTGGCCCCTGCGGCCAGCAGCACCATCACGACCAGGGGATCCGGATTCCTGGCCGAGGCCACCATGAGCGGCGTCTCCCCGGCACGGTCGCTCTGGTGCACGTCCGCGCCGGCGTGAACGGCGCCGAGCACCTGAGTGGCGCTGCCTGATTCCAGCAGGTCCACGAACGTTCCTTCGGCCCCCGCGAGCGGGGCGGCCAGGAGAACCGCGACGCATACTGCCGCGATCCGCATGGCATCAACCGGGAAACTTCGCGTCCAGGTCGAGGTTGAGCGCCAGGACGTTGACTCGCGGCTCCCCCATGAACCCGAGCTGCGGGCCTTCCTCGTGCGCGCGCACGAGTTCCAGCAGCGCCGGGGCCTGGTCGGTGCCCAGGTGTCGGGCAGCCGCCACGCGCTGCACCTGCAGCTCCGCCGCCTCCGGGCTGATGTGAGGGTCCAACCCGCTGGCAGATGCGAACATCATGTCCATCGGCGGCGGCGCGGCGGTACCGTTGGCCTTCTTCCAGTCCGCCAGCCGCTGGTCGTAGGCCTGCTTCAGCGCCGCGCTGGTCCAGCCCAGGTTGCTCCCGCCGCTGTTGGAAGCGTCGTAGCCGATGGCGGAGGGGCGGGAGTGGAAGTAGCGGTCACTCTCGAAATCCTGGCCGATGAGCGAGGAGCCCACCGCGACCCCGTCCCTCATCACGATGCTGCCTCCCGCCTGGTGCGGGAAGAAGAGCGCACCCACTCCCCACATGAGCAGCGGGTACGCCCCGCCCACCACGATGGTCCAGAAGATGGTGGTGAGAATCGAAGACCGAATGTGTTTCAGTTTCATGGGGTGTCTCCTTCCGGCGGCCTCTCTCGGCCGCGTCGCCGTCCCTGGCTTCACGCCAGCCCGATGGCGTGGACGACCAGATCGATGGCCTTGATGCCGATGAACGGGGCCACGATCCCTCCCAGTCCGTAGACGAGCAGGTTACGCCGCAGGCTTCGGATGGCGCCGATGGCGCGGTAGCGCACTCCGCGCAGCGCCAGCGGGATGAGAGCCACGATGATGAGCGCGTTGAAGATCACCGCGGAGAGGATTGCGCTCTGCGGGGAGGCCAGGTGCATGATGTTCAGGGCGCCCAGCGGGCCCACGGTGCCGGCCGCCGCGTACAGCGTCACGAACATGGCCGGAAGGATGGCGAAGAACTTCGCCACGTCGTTGGCGATGCTGAACGTCGTGAGCGCGCCGCGCGTCATGAGCTGTTCCTTTCCCACCTCGATGATGTCGATGAGCTTGGTGGGGTTGGAGTCCAGGTCCACCATGTTACCGGCCTCCCTGGCCACCTGCGTGCCCGAGCTCATGGCCACGCCCACGTCCGCCTGCGCCAGCGCGGGGGCGTCGTTCGTTCCGTCCCCGATCATCGCCACGAGGTGACCGTTCTTCTGCTCGGCCCGGATGCGCTCCAGCTTCGCCTGCGGCGTGGCTTCCGCGATGTAGTCGTCCACGCCGGCCTCGGCGGCGATCGTGGCGGCGGTAAGCGGATTGTCCCCGGTGATCATGATGGAGCGGATCCCCATCTCCCGCAGGTGCAGCAGGCGGTCGCGGATGCCGCCTTTCACCACGTCCTTCAGCTCCACTACCCCGAGCACGGAGCGGTCCCGGGCGACGACCAGCGGCGTGCCTCCCTGGGTGGCGATCTGCTGCACGCGCGTGTCCACCTCAGCGGGGAAGGAACCGCCGGCCCCGGAAACCCACTGCCGTACCGCCTCCGCGGCGCCCTTTCGGATGCTCTTCCTCTCGTCGGCGAAGTCCACGCCGCTCATCCGGGTGCGGGCGGAGAACGGGACGAACCTCCCGCCGATCTCCGCCATGCCGGCGACCTTCAACGGAAACGAGCGGCGCGCCAGGTTCACGATGGACCGCCCCTCCGGCGTCTCGTCCGCAAGGGAGGCGAGCAGCGCCGCCTCTGCGAGCTCCACGTCCGCCACGCCGCGGGCCGGGGCGAACGAGGAAGCCATTCGATTCCCCATGGTGACCGTGCCGGTCTTGTCCAGGAGCATCACGTCGATGTCTCCGGCCGCGTCCACGGCCTTGCCGCTCAGCGCCAGCACGTTCTTCTTGATAAGCCGGCTCACGCTGCTGATTCCCACCGCGGAGAGCAATCCGCCGATCGTGGTCGGGATGAGGCATACCAGCAGGGAGAACAGCACCGCGGTGGTGATGAACACCACGGACTTCGACTGGTCCGCGCTGTACTTCGCGAAAAACCACAGCGTTCCCACGGCCGCCAGGAAGATGATGGAGAAGGCGGAGAGCAGGATCAGGAGCGCGATCTCCCCCGGCGTCTTCTGCCGGGTGGAGTTCTCCACGAGGCGGATCAGGCGGTCCACGAACGTCTTCCCCTGTTCCGAGGTGATGCGCACCACGATCCGGTCCGAGATGACCCGGGTGCCGCCGGTCACCGCGCTGCGGTCACCGCCGGATTCCCGGATCACCGGGGCGGACTCACCCGTGATCGCGGACTCGTCCACGCTGGCGATTCCCTCGACCACTTCCCCGTCCCCCGGTATGACGTCTCCGGCTTCGCAGACCACCCGGTCATCCACCCTCAGGTACGCCGAGGCCACCTTCTCCTCGGCCCCACCGGACAGGAGTCGTCGTGCCATCGTCTTTGTCCGCATGGCGCGCAGCGTGTCCGCGCGGGCTTTCCCCTGTATCTCCGCCATGGACTCCGAGAAGTTGGCGAACAGCACGGTGAACCACAGCCACAGCGCGATCTGCAGGTTGAAACCGTCGAACCCGCCGCCCTGCGCGGACGGCCGGAACAGGCCCGCAACGAATACGACCGTGATGAACAGCGAGCCGACCCAGACCATGAACATGACCGGGTTCCTGACCTGAACGCGGGGGTCCAGCTTCTGGAACGCCATTCCGATTGCCCGTCCGACGACCGGCAGGCTGAAGAGCTTGATTTCCTGGCGCATACTTAGAACACCATTCCTTTCAGG
>DASRZR010000417.1:0-2762 GCA_035686185.1 Spirochaetia bacterium
AACGACCTCCTGAGGGCGGGGAACCGGGCTCCCCTCCGGGACCTCCTCCCGGGCCTCCACCGCGACCGAAGCCGGGAACGGCTCCCGCTCCCCGGGCTGCCGACGCCTGCGTATCGCCTCCCTGGCTTGCGCAGCACTGGAGGAAAGCGAGGCAGACAACAAGGATGATCGCCGCACACGATGCCTTGAAGACAGACCTGCACATCACGTCACTCCCCTTCTCCGCAAGTGGTTTTGCAAGATCCGTGCCATGGGAAAACCAGCGATTTCAGACCTCATTTCCGTGTCCGGCGGGGAGCCACGTGTGCACCGAGTGCACACGCGGTTGCGCAGCGCGAATAAAGTTTTCAGCCGGGGCCCCGCGCACCCGTTTGCTGGTAGCCGCCAGCGGGACGCCGAGAGTACCTTCCACCCCATGAGGTTGGGGTGGGGCCTCCTGGCGATACTCCTTCTGACGGCGGGTGCGCCGGCCTTTGCCCTGAACGGCACGCTGGTCTACACGGAAGGCGATGTCACCGTGAACGGCGCCGGCAGCTCGCGCCCGGTGGCCGTCGGAGACACGATAGGGCCCGGGGACGTCATCACCACCGGGCCGAAGTCACTGGCGGAAATCGACCTGGCCAATCATACGACCGTGAAGCTGAAGGAACGGACGACGCTCGCCATCGACTCCATCGGGGACGTGACCGCCGTCACGCTCAGCGCGGGGGGCGTGTTCACGAACATCTCCCAGAAGCTCACCGGCCGCTTCTCGGTGAATACCCAGACAGCGGTTGCCGGGGTGCGGGGCACGCAGTTCTTCGTCGCCTACGGACGCGCCATAGACGCCCGGCCCGACGTGTGGCTGTGCGTGAACGAGGGAACGGTGGAGGTGGCAATTCCGCAGACCGGTCAGACCGTGCTCGTGCCCAAGGGGCTGGGCATCAACATCGTGGGGGGAGCCCGGATCAATCCGCCCCGCTCGTACCCGTGGACGCGCAGGCTGAACTGGAACATCGATCCGGCGTCCGGCTCCGTGGACGACCACACGAGCCTGGATCAGGCCTACGCGGACCTGCTGGACCAGGACTATGACTGAGGCGAGGCAGCGAATGAGAGGGCGAGCCCGGTCGGCGGCGTGGCTCCTCTCGGTTTGCGTGACGCTGGCGGCGGGCGCGCCGCGCGCGGCCGCGCTTCCACCGGCCATCGGGTCTGGCGACATCGAGCTGCAAAGCCGGGCCCAGCTTGTTGCCAACCTTGGCAGCTGGGACATCCTCGCCGAGGTGCGCGGCAAGCTGCCGGACGAGGACGTCCCGCGCCGCCCGCAGGCCTACGCGACGGTCGGCACCTACTACCGCGTGGTCCCGAACCTGAAGGTGGGAGTGCTGGCCGGGGTGCAGGCCGGTGTGCGCCACGACGATGACGTGCTGCCAACCTCCGTCCCCACCGGCGACTTTGTCTGGAACGACAGCTCGAACCGGGCGGAGGGCATCCTCATGCTGGACGCGAGCCCCCGGTTCCAGCTCGGCTTCCTTCCCACGGGCAACTGGGTGTTCGAGGTGAAAAACCGCTTCGTCTACAACGCGTGGAACCACCAGGCGTCGGTGATGACGCGGCCGGAGCTCACGTGGTTCTGGATCCGGGACCGGGATCCGTTTCTCAACCTCAGCGCCGGCTGGGAGGTCTGGTTCCCGCTGAACTTCGGGACTACGGCCGTGTACCAGAACTACCCCTGGGTGACCGCGCTGTGGCACGCCACGCCGGAGATCGGCATCGAGCTCACCGGCGGGTACAAGACCACCGTCTGGTCCACCTCGTCGGCGTGGCGGGCCGCCGGCGGCGCCACGTACAGCCTGCCGGTCACCAGTTGGCTTGTCTCCGTTGGAGTGGTCTACACCCCGAGCTTCTGAAGGTCTGCCGGCGCCTGCGGCGGGCGCCGCGCCTCAGCGCTCCATCTCCACGGCCACCTTGTCCACCTTGTCCAGGTCCCGGCGGTAGAACGCGGCTGCCGCCAGGAAAAGCACGCCGGCGAGGGCGGAGGCGAACGGCACCACGATCATCGCCGTGGAAAGCCCGAACCGGTCCGAGATCATGCCGACCACCCACGGTCCCGTGGCGCTTCCCAGCAGGTTCTGGACGATGACGCACAGGGCATAGGAGACCGCCCATAGGCCCGGGTGCACGACGTCCTGCGTCACCGCGGAGGCCCCGGAGAGGTACAGCAGCGCGGAAACCGCGCCCAGCATCATGACGATGTACTGCGCGGTTCCGGAGAACGCGGTGAAGGCCAGCAGCCAGATCACGGCGCTCAGGAGGCTCGTGAGCCCGGCGAACAGGGGCCGGGCGGAGGCGTTCCTCCGTCTCCACGCATCCACGAGGAAGCCGCCCAGCGGCGCACCCACGATGGCGAGGATCATGATGGAGGATGCCTTGAGGCTCGCGGCGCCGTTGGCCATGCCCTGGGAGCGCACGAAGTAGGAGGTGAGCCACGCCAGGTAGGCACTGGTGAGAAACGTGTTGCCGGCAAAGCCGATGTACGTCAGGAGAAGGGACGGCGTGGTAAGGAAGTCATGGACGATTTCCCGAAGGTGCATCCTGCGCGCCGCCCGGGTCTGTGTGGCCGGCCTCTCCAGCTTCACGGTGCGGTAGTCCCGGGCAAAGAAGAAGAACAGCACGCCGATGATGAAGCCGGGGATGGCCACCAGTCCGAACGCGTGCTTCCAGCTCCACGCGGTGGCAACGATCCCGCCGAGTGCCACGCCTATGGCGGAGCCAAGCGGTAT
>DASRZR010000418.1:0-15970 GCA_035686185.1 Spirochaetia bacterium
CCTCCGGCGTCACTGCCTGGGACGTGACGTCACCAAGGTCGCCGAGGTCCTCCTGGAGCGCCAGCTCCAGCAGCGGCAGGTAGTCTCCATCGTGCACCCGGCAAGAATAGTGCCGGCAAGGGGGCGCTTCAAGGCCGAACCGCCTCAGGCTTGCCGGCCTCCTCATCGCCGGTTACATTCTGGAGGTGAGACGAAGAATCGCGCTCCTTGGCGCGCTGGCCGTTGGCGCGCTCGTCGCGCTGGCGGGGTGTTCTACGCTGAACGTGAAAACGCCGGACGGGATGTTCCTGTCCACCGGCGACTACGTGAGCGGGATAAAGACGCTCGGCGTGATCCAGGAAAGCAAGACGGTGTTTGCGCCGCTGTTCATCTTCGACCTGAACTCCATCAACCAGGAGCTCTACGAGCGATTGATCGACAGGGTGAAAGCAGCCGGCGCGGACGGCATCACGAACGTGCGGTTCTACTGGAAGCCTTCTCCCCTGACCTACGTGACGCTGGCCATCGCCTCCGGCGTGTTCGATTTCTACGCCGAGGGGATCGCGATCAAGAAACAGTAGACCCCGCACCCTCCATGAACCATCGACGAACCTCCCTGGTCTTCACCGCGTTGCTCGTCTGCGCCCTAGCCGGCGCCCAGGCGCCTCTTCCCCCGCGCCGGGACGCGGTACACGTTCCGCCCCCGCCACGGGACGGGCAGGGCGGCGTCGGCGTCGTGGTTCCGATCCTGATCTACCATTCCATCCGGCCCTACGAGACCACGGACACCCGTGGCGCCCGGCGCTGGATTGCCACGCCCGAGGCGCTGGACGCGGAGCTGGCCTGGCTGCGCGCCCACGACTACACCTCCGTGACGTTCGATCAGCTGGAGGCGCGCCTGGACCGCGACGCGCCTCTTCCTCCCCGGCCCGTGATCATCTCCTTCGACGATGACTGGCAGAGCCAGTGGGAGAACGCGGTTCCCCTCCTTCACCACTACGGCTTCACGGCCACGTTCTTCGTCTGGGTCCGCGCCGTGGGACGTCCGCACCACATGAGCTGGGACGAGATCCAGGAGCTGGATGCGCAGGGCATGGAGATCGGCTGCCACACCATGACGCACCTCTACCTGACCCGGCTGAAGAGCGATGAGCAACTGCGCCAGGAGATCGTGGCCGCCAAGGACCTGATCGAGGCACACATAGGTCACCCGGTCACCACGCTGGCCTATCCCTTCGGCCAGTACGACGAGCGGGTGGTGCAGGTTGCCCGCGACGCCGGCTTCACCACGGCGCGCAGCACATGGCCCGGCGTTTTTCATACGACCGGCGGGCTCCTGAGCCTGACCGGCCTCATCCGCACGGAAAGTGCCGCGGGCCTTGAAGAAACGCTGGGGGAGCTGACGAAAGAAGCAGCCCCCGAGCCTGCCGGTGACCCGGGGGTGACGCCCGGCCCGGAACCGATGCGGGACCTGCTCGACTGAGAGACGACGCGGCGGGCCGTCGGCGAAAGGCCGTGCCGCCTATGACGGCTGGCGAAGCGGCACGAGCAGGAGCGGGGCGCGGGACCGCGCGATGACCTGCGCGGCCACGCTGCCGGCCCAGAAAGCGTCCGTGCCGGTCCGGCCGTGCGTGCCCATCACGATCAGGTCCGTGGACAACCGGCGCGCCACCTTCACGATGGAACGGGCCGGATCCCCACGGACTGTCTCACAGTCGGCGCGGATGCCGGCGGCTTCCATCTCCTTCTGCTTGGCCCCCAGGTAGTCCCGGGCGCCGGCGCTGTCCATCTCCAGCTTCAACCGCGTAGCGGCCGGCATCATCATGGAAAGCGCGGCCGGAAGTCCGGTCAGCTTTGCCACGGTGGGGACCACCATCATGAGGTGCAGGCGGCAGGCGAACGCGCGCGCGAGGTCCGCGGCCACCGGCAGGCACCGCTCGTGACCGGGGTCACCGTCCGTCGGCGCCAGGATCGTCCGCCAGTCCGCGCGCGCGGAGTCCGCGTGGGACGGCCTCACCACGAGCACCGGTGTCCTGCCCCGGGCGATGACCTGCTGCGCCAGTGTCCCGTACAGGAAGCGCCGGGCCCCGCCGAAGCCGTGCGTGCTCATGACCACGAGGTCCGGGGAAAGCTCGGTGGCGTGCTCCGTGACGCTGCCGGCCACGTCACTGACCACGGACTCGTGCACGTGGGTCTGCACGCGCAGGCCGGCAAGGGTGGACAGCCGGGATACTTCCTCCAGGTACGCGGCGGCTTCCTCCGCCGACACGAGGTGGCGCTCCCGGTGGACCTCGGACGGCGCATCCTTTTCTATCATGTGCAGCAGCGTGACGGAGGCGTCGAACCGCCGGGCGAACGTGGCCGCCATGGGCAGCGCTGACTCGGCCAGCCGCGATCCGTCAAGCGGGACGAGGATATGCCGGAACATGCCATCAACCTCCCGCGAATGCCTGAATGAGAAGATACACGTTCAGCCCCAGGATCACCACGGCCGCCAGGGAGGCCCCCACCGTGGTCAGGCGCCGGTTTACGAGCACCCCCATGAGGTCCTTGCGGCGCGTGAAGGCCACCAGCGAAATCACCGGGAACGGCAGCGCGAAGCTGAGCACCACCTGGCTCAGCACGAGCGCCCGCGTGGGGTCGATGCCCAGCACGATGACAAGGATGGACGGCACCATCGTGACCAGGCGGCGGATCCACGCGGGGATCTGCCGGCGGACGAACCCCTGCATGATGACCTGGCCGGCCATCGTGCCCACCGAGGAAGAGGAAAGCCCGGAGGCCAGGAGCGAGACCGCGAAGATCCAGCCCGAGGCGCGGCCCAGCAGCGGCTGCAGCGTCTTGTAGGCGTCCGGGATCGTGGCGATGGAGGTGATCCCGTTCACGAAGAAGGTCTGGGACGCCATGATGAGCATGGCCATGTTGATGATGCCGGCCAGCCCCATGGCGATGACCACGTCGGCGATCTCGAAGCGGAACAGCCTCTTCAGCTTGGCCGGCTCCCGCACCACGATGCGGTGCTGGGTGAGGGAGGAGTGAAGGAAAATCACGTGCGGCATTACCGTGGCCCCGATGATGCCGACGGCCAGCAGCAGGCTCTCGCTGCCGGCGAGCTGCGGCACCACGGAGTGCAACGCCACCTGCCCCAGCGGAGGCCGCACCAGGACCATCTCCGCCACGTAGGCCAGGGCGATCACGCCCACCAGCGCCGTGATGACCGCCTCCAGCGGCCGGAATCCGAACCGCTCCAGGCTGAGGATGATCACCGTGGAGATCGCGGTGAGGATGACCCCGATCCAGAGGGGAAGGCCCAGCAGGAGGGAGAATCCCAGCGTGGCCCCAAGGAACTCGGCAAGGTCCGTGGCCATGGCGGCGATCTCCGCCACGATCCACATCACCATGACCAGCCATCCCGGCAGCCGCTCCCGGCAGTGCTCGGCCAGGTTCTTTCCCGTGGCGATCCCCAGCTTGGCGGACAGGCTCTGCAGGAGCATTGCCATGAGGTTGGCGGCGAGGATGACCCACAGCAGCATGAGCCCGAACTCCGAGCCGCCCTGGATGTTCGTGGCGAAGTTGCCGGGATCGACGTACGCGACGCAGGCAATGAACGCCGGGCCCAGGAACGGAAGGAGGCGGCGAAGCCGGCCCTTTCTCGTGCCTCCGGACAGGACCTCCTCCGCGCTGGACCGCGTGCGGTTTCCCGCGGAGGCCGAGGGCGACCGGTCTGTCTCAGCCATGGGGCCCCCGGGCGAGGTGGGCATTCAGCCGCTGGACGCACGTGGCGTAACCCAGCAGCGCGATGAAGCTGCCGATGCGCGGGCCCTGCGACTGGCCCAGGAAGATGCGGTACAGGGAGCGGAACCAGTCCTTGGTGCGGATCTCGCGGTCCTTGGCGAGCTGGAACACCATGGTCTGCAGCGCGTCCGGGTCCGCCGGCTCCGCCGCCGTCTCCCGCCGGGCCAGCTCGTCCCGCAGCGCGGTCACCGCCTCGTCCAACTGGTGGTCGGCACTCTCCGCCGTCCGCCCTGGCAGCAGGACCTCGCGATAGTAGACCAGCGCGTCCTCGATGAGCTGCTCGTAGTAGGCCACGTTGCCGCCGACGTCCGGCTCGTATTTCAGGAGGTAGTCCCGCACGATGCGGGGGTCATCCTGGTTCAGCGCCAGGATCAGCTCCAGGATCAGGCTGTAGGTGATGATCCGGCCGCTGGGAAGCTTGCCGGCGTGCGCGCCCTTTGACAGCCGGGAGATGAACGGCACCGGGGAGTCTTCCGCGCCGTCGTCCTGGGCCACCAGCTCCAGGTACTGGTCCACGATCTCCGGCAAGAGCGGCAGGCCCATCTTCTTTGCCTGCTGCGGCTTCATGTACATGACGTACAGCAGGGAATCCACCGGCGCGAACCGCAGCCACTGCTCCAGCGAGATGCCGTTGCCGATCTTCTTGGAGATCTTCTTGCCCTTCTCGTCCAGGAACAGCTCGTACTTGAACAGCTCCGGCGGCTCTCCGCCCAGGACCTTCACGATGCGGGAGGAAAGACGGGCGGATTCCAGCAGGTCTTCCCCGTGCATCTCGTAGTCGATGCCCAGGCAGTACCACCGCAGCGCCCAGTCCACTTTCCACCCCACCTTGCAGCCGCCGGAGAGGATGCTGCGCGTGCCGGTGTGGCCGCAGCTCTGGTACTTGCCGGCCAGCGGGGCGTCACAGGCGTAGCTCACCGTGCACGCGTCCCGGTCGATGCCGGTCACCCGCGTGGAGTAGATGCGGCCGCAGCTCTCGCAGATGGGGAAGAACGGGCTCCACGCGGCACGCTTTTCCTCCGCTATGGTGGCCTTGAACAGGTCACTGATCTCCTCGTAGTGCCGCATGATGCGGCGCAGTCCCTCGTCGAAAGCGCCGGCGGCGTACTTCTCCGTGGAGGAGGCAAACTCGTAGCGGAAGCCGTACGAGTCCAGGAACTCGCGCAGCTTGCGGTTCATGTAGTGGGCGAAGGATTTCTCCTCCCCGAACGGATCCGGGATGGACGTGAGCGGTTTGCCGAGATGGCCCTGCAGCATGGCGGCATTCGGCAGGTTCTTCGGGACTTCCCGAAGGCCATCCATGTCATCGGAGAACGCCACGATGCGGGAGGAGATGCCGGGCTCCAGCACCGACAGTGCCTGCAGCACGAAGGAGGTGCGCGCCACCTCGCCGAAGGTCCCGATGTGCGGCAGGCCGGACGGACCGTAGCCGGTTTCCGCGGTGACCGTGCGCCCCCCGATCTTCTGCAGCCGGTCTCGGATGCGCATCGCCTCCACGAACGGCCATTCCTTGTGCGTCATGGTGCTGTTGGTGATAATACCAATGCCCCCCGGTGGTCAACTCGCTTCAGCTCACCATTGAAGGAACTGAAGCTGCGGACGGGAAATAGTGGTGGCCCGGAGGGCCCGGGAAGATTACTTTAGAACGCAGACGAAGCCATGGAAGAGAAGACTCGCGGACGGAAATGCACGGGCGCCCAGGGCGTCGTGCACATGCTGGAGCAGCAGGGGGTCAAGTACGCCTTCGGCCTTCCCGGAGGGGCGGCCATCCCGCTCTTTGACGCCCTGGTGGATTCCACGATCAAGCTGGTGCTCGTGCGCCATGAGCAGGGCGCCACGCACATGGCGGATGGCTATGCGCGGGCCAGCGGCGAGCCCGCCGTGGTGCTCGTCACCTCGGGGCCCGGGGCCACGAACACGATCACCGGGATCCTCACCGCTTCCATGGACTCCGTCCCGATGGTGGTCATCACGGGCCAGGCGAACCTCTCCGCGCTGGGCCTGGACGCGTTCCAGGAAGCTGACGTCTCGGGCATCTCGATGCCCATCGTGAAGCACTCCTACCTCGTGAAGGATGCGAACGACATCCCGCGCGTGGTCCGGGAGGCGTTCTACATCGCCCGGTCGGGCCGGCCCGGCCCCGTGCTCGTCGACATCCCGAAGGACTGCTCGAACAAGATCATCTGGGCCCGTGACGACGATGACTTCCACCTCCCGGGCTACCGCGTTCCCTCAGAGGGAGACCCCGTGAAGATCTCCCTTGCCGCGCGGCTCCTGCGGGAAGCCAGGCGTCCGGTGCTCCTCGTGGGGCATGGCGCGGTCATCTCGGGCGCTGGCGCGGAGCTTCGCACGCTGGCGGAGACGATGCGCATCCCGGTCACGAACACGCTGCTCGGCAAGGGCGCCTTCCCCGAGACGCACCCGCTGTCCATGGGCATGCTGGGCATGCACGGCACGGCCTATGCGAACAAGGCCGTCACCGACTGCGACCTGATCATGTCCGTGGGCTCGCGCTGGGACGACCGCATCACCGGCACGCCGGAGACGTTCTGCCCGGACGCGGTGAAGATCCACATCGACATCGACCCGGCGGAGATCAACAAGGTCTTCCACATGGATTGCGCCATCGTGGGAGACGCGAAGACGGTGCTGGCGGCGCTGAACCGGCAGCTCGCGCCGGGGGACACCTCGGCCTGGCTCGCACAGATTGATGAGTGGCGCAAGGCCTACCCGCTGCACTACCACAAGCGCGGAACCTTCGAGGCGCAGTACGTCATCGACGAGCTGTACCGCCTGACCGGCGGGAAGGCCATCGTCACCACGGACGTGGGACAGCACCAGATGTGGGCCGCCCAGTTCTACCTCACGGACGAGCGCTTCCACTGGATCTCCTCCGGGGGGGCCGGCACGATGGGCTTCGGCTTTCCGGCCGCCATCGGCGCCCAGCTCGCCCGGCCGGACTCCCTGGTCTGCGCCGTGGTGGGAGACGGCGGGTTCCAGATGACGATGTCGGAGCTTGCCACGGCGGTGAACCTGCGGCTGCCGCTGAAGGTGCTCATCATCAACAACCGCTACCTCGGCATGGTGCGCCAGTGGCAGAACCTGTTCTACGAGAACCGCCTTTCCGGCGTGGACCTCGTGGGCAACCCGGACTTCGTGAAACTGGCGGAGAGCTATGGCTGCAAGGCGTTCCGCATGCGGCGCATCGGGGACGTGAAGCCTGTGCTGGAGAAGGCGCTGGCGTGGCGGGACGGTCCCGTGGTCATCGACGCCGAAGTGGCCAAGGAAGACAACGTGTTCCCCATGATCCCGTCGGGAGCGTCCCTCAAGGAGATGATCCTGGGACCCCCCCGCACCACCCGGCAGAAGAAGGATGCGGACTGACCATGGACGCCTCCAACGGATCCGGGAGTAACGGCGCGGGCAACGGCACCGGCGCGAACGGGATCAAGCGCCATCTCGTAAGCCTGTACGTGTCCAACAAGTTCGGCGTGCTCAACCGCGTGGCGCTCGTGTTCGCCCGGCGCGGCTTCAACATCGACAGCCTCGTGGTGTCGGAGGCCTTCGACCCGGCCTTCTCCCACATGAACATCGTGGCCACCGGGGACGAGAAGACCATCGGGCACATCCTGTCCCAGCTCAACCGGCTGGTGGACGTGGTTCATGCTGTCGACAACACGGGCAAGGACGTGATACAGAGAGAGCTCGCCCTGGTGAAGGTCCGCTGCGCGGCGGACAAGCGCGCGGAAGTCCTGGACGTGGTCCACACGTTCAAGGGCCAGGTGGTGGACCTGGCGGAGAAGGCGCTCACCGTGCAGGTCACCGGAGATTCCGAGAAGGTGGACGCGCTGCACCGCATGCTGGCCGGCTACGGTGTCATCGAGATGGTGCGCACCGGCAAAGTGATCGTGGCGCGGGGCGAGGAGGTTACGTAGCGAATGGCATCACCTTCCGTGGCGACGGGTCGTTCTCTCCTGGACAAGGTCTGGGACCTGCACAAGGTCGGCACGCTCCCGTCCGGGCAGGACCAGCTTTTCATCGGTCTTCACCTCATCCACGAGGTCACCTCGCCGCAGGCCTTCCAGGCGCTGGCCGACCGGGGACTGAAGGTGATGTTCCCGGGGCGGACGTTCGCCACCGTGGACCACATCGTGCCCACCGATGACCTGCGCCGGCCGTTCGCGGACGCGCAGGCGGAGGCCATGATGCAGGCCATCGAGCGCAACACGAAGGAGCACGGGATCCGCTTCTTCGGGCTCGGCACGGAGGAGCGGGGCATCGTGCACATCATCGGTCCGGAGCTGGGTCTCACCCAGCCGGGCATGACGATCGCCTGCGGGGATTCGCACACCTCCACGCACGGCGCCCTGGGCAGCATCGCCTTCGGCATCGGCACGTCCCAGATCCGCGACATCCTGGCCACGCAGACGCTGGCGCTCACGCGTCCCAAGGTGCGGCGCATTGAAGTGTCCGGGACGCTGGCGGCCGGCGTGTCCGCCAAGGACCTCATCATCCGCATCATCGCGGAGCTGGGGGTCAACGGCGGGATCGGGTTCGCCTACGAGTACGGCGGGCCCGCCATCCACGCCCTGCCGATGGAAGCACGTCTGACGCTGTGCAACATGAGCATCGAGGCCGGGGCACGGGCCGGCTACGTGAACCCGGACGAGACCACCTTTGCGTACCTCAAGGGCAGGCGCTTCGCCCCGCAGGGCGCCGACTTCGACACGGCGGTGACGTTCTGGAAGGGCATCGCGTCGGACACGAACGCGCGCTACGACGACGTGTTCCGCCTCGACGGGGCGAGCATCGAGCCCATGGTGGCCTGGGGCATCAACCCGGGCCAGGCCGTTGGCGTTTCGGGCCGGCTCCCGAAGATCTCCGATGCCCGGCCGTCCGACCAGGAGACGCTGCGCAAGGCCTACGAGCACACCGGCTTCGAAGAGAACCGCCTGATGAAGGGACTGCCGGTGGACGTGGCGTTCGTCGGCTCCTGCACGAACGGCAGGATCAGCGACCTGCGGGAAGCCGCCCGGGTCCTCAAGGGACGCAAGGTGTCCCCCACGGTAACGGCGCTGGCCGTTCCCGGCTCCCGCAGCGTGGCGCGCCAGGCGGAAGCGGAGGGACTCGCCGAGGTGTTCCGCGCCGCCGGGTTCCAGTGGCGGGATGCCGGCTGCTCGATGTGCCTGGCCATGAACCCGGACAAGCTCGTGGACCGGCAGGTCTGCGCCAGCACTTCCAACCGTAACTTCATCGGCCGGCAGGGCTCACCGAGGGGGCGGACGCTGCTGATGAGCCCGGCCATGGTGGCCGCGGCCGCGGTGGCCGGCGAGGTGGTGGACATCAGGTCCCTGGGGGCATCATGAGCGCAAGCACGCGACTGAAGATCACCGGCAGGGGCGTCCCGGTCCGGGGAGACGACATCGACACGGACCGCATCATCCCGGCCCGCTACCTGCGGGAGATCACCTTCGAGACGCTGGGCCAGTACGCGTTCCAGGACGAGCGTTTCGACGAGGCGGGCAAGCCGAAGCCGCACCCTCTGAACGACCCCCGGTTCCAGGGCGCGCGGGTCATGGTGGTGAACCGCAACTTCGGCTGCGGCTCCTCGCGCGAGCACGCCCCGCAGTCGCTCATGCGCTGGGGCATAGCGGCGTTCATCGGGGAATCGTTCGCGGAGATCTTCTCCGGCAACTGCACCGCGCTCGGCCTTCCCGCGGCGCGCGTCTCCCACGAGGACGCGGTGGAGATCGCGCGGCTGGTGGACGCGGATCCGAAGGTGGAGATCTCGCTGGACCTTGACGCCGCCGCGATCTCCGTGGCCGGGCGCCGCTTCACCTTCACCATGCCGGAGTCGGACCGCCGCAGCCTGCTCACCGGGGAGTGGGACACCACCGCGGTCCTCCTGGGCAACGAAAAGGCCATCCGCGCCACCGCGAGCCGGATCCCCTACGTGGACGGCTTCCGCTCCTAGGGAGAACACGCCATGAAGAACACCTCCTCCGCCCTCAACTCGCGCAGCCGGATCATGACCGGCGGCGTGGAGCGCATGCCCAACCGCGCCATGCTTCGCGCGGTGGGGTTCACCGACGAGGACTTCACGAAGCCCATCGTCGGGATCGCGAGCGCCGGAAGCGAGGTCACGCCGTGCAACGTGCACCTGGACGACCTGGCGGCGGTCATCAAGACGAGCATACGGGCCGGCGGCGGCGTGCCGCTGAAGTTCAACACCTTCGTGGTCACGGATGGCGAGGCCATGGGACACGAGGGGATGAAGTGCTCCCTGGTGAGCCGGGACGTGATCGCGGACGCCATCGAGCTGGTGGCGCGCGGTCACCAGATGGACGGGCTGGTGGGAATCGGCGGGTGCGACAAGACGATCCCGGGCACCGTCATGGCGCTGGCGCGCATGGACGTGCCGGGCGTCTTCGTCTACGGCGGCACGATCGCCGCCGGCCGCTACAAGGGAAAGCCGGTGGACATCGTGAGCGCCTTCGAGGCGGTGGGGAAGTTCAGCACGGGGGAGATCACGGAAGAGGAGCGGCACGGAATCGAGTGCGCCGCCTGCCCCGGCGCCGGCGCCTGCGGCGGCATGTACACGGCCAACACGATGGCATCCGCAATGGAAGCCATCGGCATCGCCCTGCCGGGCAATGCCGCGATGCCGGCCGTCAATTCCGGCAAGACGGACGAGGTCCACCGCGCCGGAGCCGCGGTGATGAACCTCCTGGAAAAGGGCATCACGCCCCGCCAGATCATGACGCGCAAGGCATTCGAGAACGCCATCCGCGTGTCCCTTGCCGTGGGCGGCTCCACGAATGCCGTGCTGCACCTGCTGGCGCTGGCCGCGGAGGCCGGGGTGGCGCTGGACATCTTCGAGTTCAACTCCTTCTACGACACCACGCCGACGCTGTGCGACATGAAGCCGGCGGGCCGGTACGTGATGGAAGACCTGTACCGCGTGGGCGGAATCCCCAAGGTCATGCGCGTGCTCCTGGAGGCGGGTCTCCTGCACGGGGATTGCCTCACGTCCACGGGCCACACGGTGGAGGAGAACCTGAGGGACGTGAGCGCGGATCTCTCGGGCCAGGAGATCATCCACCCGCTGGACTCCCCGGTGAGTCCCCGCGGCCCCATCAGCATCCTGAAGGGGAACTTTGCCGAGGAAGGGGCCGTGCTGAAGACGGTCGGCATAGGAGAGTTCCTCCACCGGGGCCCGGCGCGCGTGTTCGAGGGCGAGGAAGAGGCCCTGAAGGCCATCCTGGCAAAGCAGATCCGAAAGGGTGACGTGGTAGTCATCCGCAACGAGGGGCCACGCGGCGGCCCCGGCATGCGCGAGATGCTCGCGCCCACCTCGGCGCTGGCAGGCGCCGGCCTGCTGAAGGAGGTCGCCCTCGTGACGGACGGACGGTTCTCCGGCGGAAGCCGGGGCATGCTCGTCGGCCACGTGGCCCCGGAGGCCCGGGACGGCGGCATGATCGCCCTGGTCCAGGAAGGTGACGTGATCACCATTGACGCCTACAAGAAGACCATCACGGTGGACCTGCCGCCGGCCGAGGTAGCGCGGCGACGCGCCTCCTGGAAGCCGCGGGAAATCGCCTACAAGACCGGGGCGCTTGCCAAGTACGCGCGCCTGGTATCCTCCGCCAGCAAGGGCGCCGTCACAAGCTGAAGCGGGGCCGGCCGCCAACGGCCCGCTCCGCGCGCCAACCGTGCCCCGAGCAGCCACCGAACTACCGCTCGGCACCGGAGCCCCGCACCGTTCTTTTGTCGAAAGTACTTGCATATCGCCATGTACTGTGTTATATGTAATAGCGTGCGTGGATCAGTACGACGTTCGCGTCGAACGGGTATTCCCGTACAGGAGGTGCCATGAACATCCAGTTCAAGAAGGGAGTGCTGGAGCTGTGCGTCCTGGTGGTGCTTTGCCGCAAGGACTTCTACGGCTACGAGCTCGTGCAGACGATCTCCCGCAACATCGACATCGCGGAGGGAACGATCTATCCGCTGCTGCGCCGGCTGATGAAGGAAGGATACTTCACGACCTACATCAAGGAATCCGCCGAGGGGCCGGCGCGCAAGTACTACCAGATCACCCCCAAGGGACGAAGCTACCAGTCCGTGCTGCGCGAGGAATGGACGCGGTTCGTCAAGGGAGTGAACGCGCTGATCGGCAAGGAGGCGGCGGCATGAGAAGGGACGAGTTTCTGTCGGAGCTCCGACGGGCGCTGGGAAGGATGCCGGAGCAGGAGAAGCGCGAGGTGCTGTACGACTACGAGGAGCATTTCCGCGCCGCGCTGCAGGAAGGCAAGACCGAAGAGGACGTGGCCCGCGCGCTGGGAAACCCGCGCCTCCTGGGGAAGTCCTACGCCATCGACGCGCTCCTGGAGAACCCGCGACCCGGGGAGGGGGTGTCCGCGGTTTCGGTCATTCGCGCCTTGCTGACCTCCATCAGCCTGACGTTCTTCAACGTGATCGTGGTGCTGGGCCCGTTCCTCGGGCTCGTGGGCGCGATGGTGGGTCTCTGGGCCGCTGCCGTGTCCCTCCCGCTGGCTGGCGTGGGGGTGGTGCTGTCCCCGCTGGCCGCGGCGATCGTGCCGCAGTACTACTCCCTCGGCGGAGCCAGCCCCGCGTTCTTCTTCTTCGCGGGTCTCGGTGTGACCGGCCTGGGACTGCTCGCCGTGCTGGGGATGTGGAAGCTGAGCCGGCTGTTCGTGCAGATCACCGCCGCCTACGTGCGGTTCAACGCGCGCATCGTGACGCGCCGCAGACAGGGAGACATTCGATGAAACCAAGGAGCGTATTCATGCGCGTCGTACTCATCACTGCCGTTGCCTCCGTCGGGTGCCTGGGCATTGCCGGCATCATCGGACTTTCCACCGGGCTGTTCGTCCCGGGGATCGGAGCATCCTCCGGCGTCCCCGTGGATCAGCGCAGGAGCGCGCCGCTGGCCGGCCTGCAGCAGATCACGGTGGACACCGTGAGCGCGGACGTCCGCGTTGCCGTGACGGACGGGGACGCCGTTGAGGCGTGGCTGCACGGAACGGCCGCATCCGGGGCTTCCGCCGACCCGCCGCGCCTGGACGTGGAGCAGGTCGGCTCCTCCCTGCGGGTCAGCGTGCATCCGCAGCGGAGGTTCGCCTTCGATTTCACGTGGAGCCGTCTCGCCCTGGACGTGAGCATTCCCCGCGCCTACGCGCAGCGCGTCTCGGTGAAGAGCGTCTCCGGCACGATCAACACGGGAGACGCGCAGTGGGCGGAGCTGGCCCTGGCCAGCACCTCCGGCGAGATACACACGGGACGGATCCGGGCGGCCAGGTGCCAGGTTGGCACGGTGAGCGGCGCCATCCGCCTGGACGGAGTGGACGGCGATGCGCGCCTGCACTCCACTTCCGGCGAGATCTCGGCCGCGTTCACCGCGCCGCCCGCGGCCGTGGAGGCCACCAGCACCTCGGGGGCCGTGACGCTGAGGCTTCCCTCGGAGTCGCAGTTCACCCTGGACGCCAGGTCCACGTCGGGGGACATCACGTGCGGCTTCCCCGTGACGCTCGTCCCCGCGGGCCGGGAACGGGGACATCATGCCGTGAACGCAACCGTGGGAGCCGGCACGGGCCGGGTCCTGGTGCGCACCGTGTCCGGCGCGATAAGGGTCTCCCCGTAACGGCTGTGAGCGGCAGCCCTTGGCGGGGTCGTCACTCGCTCCCCGGGCGCGCGAGGTCACCGGTCCGTAACAACGCGGGTACGGCGAGGCTCGGCCGCGGACGTCTCCCTCGGCCTGGCGTATATTGGAATCGGTTGCTCATCGAGGGGGAGAACGGAGCGGAGGATGGGCTTTCGGTCGGCAGGGATTGCAGGGGTGATGATCGTGGGACTGGCGGCCCTGCGGGCGGAGGCGCTGACCGTGGAGAGCGCCACGCACCTGCTGCTGCGCACCGGGTTCGGGGCCACGCCGGCGGAGGTTGCAGGCTTTCTTCCGCTGACACGGGAGCAGTCGGTTGCCCTGCTCCTGCTGAACGCGGGCACCGACCCCGTTACGCCGCTGCCGTCATGGTCGGGTGACTACCTGGCGCCGCCCCGGTCGGATCCGAAGGATCCGGCCGCCACCCGCGCGGCGCGAGACAGCTACGATTCCCAGGTGCGCGAGCGGGAGCAGGACCTCCTGCACTGGTGGTTCGGGGAGATGATCAGCACCCACTCCCCGCTCACGGAGCGCCTCGTGTTGTTCTGGCACGGGCACTTCACCTCTGCGATGGACAAAGTCGATTCCCCCAACCTGTTACTGGACCAGAACCTGCTTCTGCGCCGCTATGCCCTGGGGAGCTTCCGCGGCTTGGTACACGCCATTGCGCGTGACCCGGCCATGCTGATCTACCTGGACGGCGAGGGCAGCGTGAAAGCCCACCCGAACGAGAACTTCGCCCGGGAGCTGATGGAGCTTTTCACGCTCGGGGAAGGGAACTACACCGAGCAGGACGTACGGGAGGTGGCCCGCGCATTCACCGGCTGGCGCGTGGACCGTGCTACCGGCCTGGCCTCCTTTGACGAGCGCCGACACGACGCCGGAAGCAAGACCATCCTCGGCAGGACGGGGAACTGGGACGGGGACCAGGCCATCGACATCATCCTGGGCCAGCCGCAGGCGGCGCGTTTCATCGTTGCCGAGCTGTGGCGGGAGCTCGTGTCTCCCGACCCGGATCCGCGAACCGTGGAGGCGCTGGCGGCCTCCTTCCGTGACGCCGACTACGCGATGCGGCCGCTCGTGAGGTCCCTGCTTCTCACCGATCAATTCTGGGCCCCGTCCAACTGGGGAACGCTCGTGAAGTCCCCGGTGCAGCTTGCGGTCGGCACGGCGAGACTGCTGGGGCTGGACGCCTCCGCCGCGCCGCAGGTGGCGGCCGCCGTGCCTCCCATGGGCGAGCAGCTCCTGAACCCTCCCACGGTGAAGGGGTGGCCCACGGGAGATGCGTGGGTCACCTCGGCCACGCTTGTGGCGCGCGAGGCTGCTCTTCGCCGGCTGCCGATGCCTCTGCTGACGGCCGCGGCCGCCCGGCTGCAGGCCGGAGTGGCCAACCTGCAGGCCCGACACGAGATGTCCGCCGGCCAGGGGCTGGAGACGCTGCTTCTGCCCGTGCCGGTCGTGCGCGCCGATGCGGCCGCCGCCGCGCCCGCCGGTGCGGGGCCCGCCGCCGGCCGTGGTGCCTCCATGCCCGTCGACCCGAACGCGGCCGCGAGAACGCTCCGCGCCGTGCTGCTGAACCCGCTGTACCAGCTCATGTAGGAGCAGGCCATGAGGATACACGCCATTTTCTTCACCACTGTCCTCGCCGCCGCGACGAGCGTCGCCGGCCTGGCCGCTGCCCCGGTCATCCCGTCTGAGCGAACGCTCGTGCTGGTGGAGCTGCGCGGCGGCATCGACGGACTGGACGCCGTCATTCCCTACTCCGACCCGCACTACGCCGCCCTGCGTCCGAAGCTGGCCGTCAGCTCGGACCAGGTCCTTCACCTGGACGGGGCAATGGGGCTTCACCCCGCGCTGGCGCCGCTCATGGATGCATGGAAGGCGGGCCAGCTCGCGGTCGTGCTCGGTGTCGGGTACCCGCAGCCGGACCTGTCCCATTTCCGGTCCATCGATATCTGGGAGACCGCCTCCGGGAGCGGGAGCGTGTTGAGCTCGGGATGGGTGAGCGATGCCTGGAGCCAGGCGCAGATGCCGGCCGGCTTGTTCGCGGACGGCGTGGTCATCGGTGACCTGAGGGCCGGCCCGCTGGAAGGCGGACTGAGGGTCATCGCGCTGAACGACCCGGCGCAGTTCGCGAGCCTCTCCGGCTCCTTCGGAGAGATCGAGTGCACGCCGCAGGAGGAAAACCCCGCCTACGCTCACCTGATGGCCATCCGGCAGCAGACCCAGGCCGCGGCAACGACGCTGGCAAAGGTCCTGCCCCACGCGCCGAAGCTTTCGACCACATTCCCGGACACTCCCATCGGCCGGCAGGCGAAGGCGGCGGCGAGCCTGCTCGCGGCCGGCCTCAAGATCCCCGTGATCAAGCTGACGCTCACGGGGTTCGACCTTCACGTGGCGGAAAACGATCACCAGGGGAAGCTGCTCGGTGACCTGGCCGCCGCGCTGGCCGCGTTCCGGACCGAGATGGTGTCCGAGGGGAAGTGGAACAACGTGCTGGTGATGACCTATTCCGAG
>DASRZR010000419.1:0-5836 GCA_035686185.1 Spirochaetia bacterium
CCGCGCCGTTCATGGGCGCTGCCGTGGGCTTCGCGCTCTCCCATTCCGTCGGCGCCTCCCTGGGCGTGTTCACCGCGCTCGGGGCCGGGATGGCCGCGCCGTCCCTCGCGCTTGCCCTGATCCCCGGCGTGGCGGGCCGGCTCCCGAAGCCGGGCCCCTGGATGGAGACCTTCCGCCAGGTCATGGCTTTCCCGATGATGGCAGCCGCGATCTGGATGACCACGGTGCTCGCCTCTCTTGCCGGAGTGGAGGGCACCGCGGCGCTTCTCGCGGGAATGCTTGCCGCGGGCCTGGGCGCATGGATCTGGGGCCGGTGGGGAACGCTTTCCCGGACCCGTACCGTGCGGGTAGTGGCAGGCGTCCTGGCCGCGGCGCTGATCGTCGGATCCACGGCTGCCGCGGCGCGCGTCCTCCCCGCGCCGGCGGCATCGGCCGCCGCCACACCCACCGCGGCAGCCGCCACCGGGCCGTGGGCTCCCTGGAGCCAGGAGCGCGTGGCGGGCCTGCGAAGCGCCGGCACGCCGGTGTTCGTGGACTTCAGCGCGAAGTGGTGCCTGACGTGCGTCGTGAACGAGCGGGTGGCGCTGGAAAACGGCGCTGTACGCAGCCGGTTTGCCGAGGCTGGCATTGCCACGCTGCGCGCGGATTGGACTGACTCCAACGACGAGATCGCCCGGGCCCTGGCGAGCTTCGGTCGAGCGGGGGTGCCGCTGTACGTCTACTATCCGGCCGGCGGGAAGGACCCCGTGGTGCTGCCGGAGGTGCTCACACCGGGAATCGTCCTGGCCGCGCTCCGTTGACCCTCCCGCCCGGCTGACCCTATACTCTGGCAACACCTTTTGCCCGCAAGGAGGCTCACATCGTGGGCGTTCGCGTGCGGTACGCGCCGTCGCCGACGGGGTTCCAGCACATCGGCAGCGTTCGTACCGCGCTGTACAACTACCTGTACGCCCGGCGCCAGGGCGGCACGTTCGTGCTTCGCATCGAGGACACGGACCGCAAGAGGCTCGTGCCGGAAGCCCTGCAGGACATCTACGACACGTTCTCCTGGCTGGGGTTCCGGTGGACGGAAGGCCCGGACGCCGGCGGGCCGTTTGCCCCGTACGTCCAGTCGGAGCGCCTTCCTCTCTACCAGGAACATGCCCAGCGCCTGATCGACGAGGGCAAGGCCTACCGCTGCTACTGCACGGCGGAGAGGCTGGAAGGGCTTCGCAAGCAGCAGGAGGCCGGGGAGTCCGCGGATCCTTCCGCCCAGGGCTACGACCGGCACTGCCGCAGCCTGCCGGAGTCCGAGCGACGGTCGCTGGAAGCAGCCGGCACGCCTTCCGTGGTCCGTCTTGCCGTGCCGCTGGACGGAACCACCTCGTACACGGACGCCCTCCTGGGCGACATCACGGTGGAGAACAGCTCGATCAGCCCGGACCCTGTCCTGATCAAGAGCGACGGGTTTCCCACCTACCACCTCGCGTTTGCCGTGGATGACCACTTCATGGAGATCACCCACGTCATGAGGGGGCAGGAGTGGCTGCCCTCGGCGCCGGTGCACTTCCTGATCTACCGGGCCTTCGGATGGAACCCGCCGGTGTTCTGCCACCTGCCCACGATCATGGGCAAGGACGGGCACAAGCTGTCCAAGAGGCTCGGCGCCACCAGCGTGCGGGACTTCCGCGCCCAGGGCTACCTGCCGGACGCGCTCCTGAACTGCATCGCCATGGTGGGCTGGTCCTTTGACGGCGAGCGCGAGCTGTTCACGCTGAAGGAACTGGAGGAGCTGTTCACGCTGGAGAAGCTGAACAAGTCCCCCGGCGTGTTCGACTACCAGAAGCTGGAATGGTTCAACGGCATGTACATCCGGGCCAAGAGCCGGGCCGAGCTTGCCGCGTTGATTGCCCCGTTCATGAAGCAGGCGGGCCTGCCGGCAGATGACCCGCGCGTGCTGGAGGGAGTGGCCGGCCTCGTGCAGGAGCGGATCAAGGTGCTGGCGGAAGCGCCGGCCATGGTGCGCTTCCTCTTCGAGGAGCCGCCGGCGCCGGCCGCCGCGGACCTGCTGCCGAAGAAAGGGGAGCCGGCGGGCACGGCGGCGGCGTTGCGGAAACTGGACGCCCTGCTGCCGGAATTGGAGGAGCTTTCCGCGGAACAGTCGGAGGCGCGCCTCCGTGGCCTGGCGGAAGAGCTTGGCATGAAGCTGGGAGACCTGCTCATGCCGTTGAGGGTGGCCGTGACCGGCTCCAAGGTCTCCCCGCCGCTGGTGGAGAGCATCAAGGTGATGGGTGCCGCGGAGGCGCGCCGCCGGGCCGCCCGCGCGATCGCGATTCTGGAAAACAGGTGAGGAACGAAATGGCAGATCAGGAGAACGTCCAGGCCGGAGGTTCGGCCGTCACGATGGACACGCTGGTGTCCCTGTGCAAGCGCCGGGGGTTCATCTTCCCGTCCAGCGAGATCTACGGGGGCCTGGCCTCCGCGTGGGACTACGGGCCGCTGGGCGTGGAGCTGAAGAAGCGCATCCAGGAGTTCTGGTGGCGCGGCATGACGCAGCTTCATTCCAACATCGTGGGGCTGGACGCGGCCATCATGATGCACCCCCGGGTGTGGGAAGCCTCCGGGCACGTGGAGAACTTCACGGACCCGCTCATCGACTGCAAGCAGTGCAAGCACCGCTTCCGGGCGGACCAGATCCCGGAGGCGAACCTGGCGGCGAAGAAGTGCCCGGACTGCGGCACGGCCGGCGCGCTCACCGAGGCTCGCAAGTTCAACCTCATGTTCACCACGCACATGGGCCCGGTGGAGGACGAGGGCGGGCTCATCTACCTGAGGCCGGAGACCGCGCAGGGGATCTACGTCAACTACAAGAACGTCCTGCAGACCGGGCGCGTGAAGGTGCCGTTCGGCATCGCCCAGGTGGGGAAGGCGTTCCGCAACGAGATCACGACGAAGAACTACATCTTCCGCACGTGCGAGTTCGAGCAGATGGAGATGCAGTTCTTCGTCCACCCGTCCGAGGACATGAGGTGGTTCGAGCACTGGAAGGAGAAGCGCTTCCAGTACTACCTGGATCTTGGCGTCAGGAAGAGCAAGCTGCGCTTCCACCAGCATGGGCCGGACGAGCTTGCGCACTACGCGAAGCTCGCGTTCGACATCCAGTACGAGTTCCCGTTCGGCTGGAAGGAGCTGGAAGGCATCCACAACCGGACCGACTACGACCTGAAGCGCCACACGGAGTTCTCCGGCAAGGACCTCACGTACCTGGACGAGCAGACGCACGAGCGCTACATCCCCTACATCATCGAGACCTCGGCGGGGCTCACCCGGACCGTGCTCGTGGTGCTGTCCGACGCGTATGACGAGGAGACCGTGGAAGGGGAGAAGCGCGTGGTGCTGCGCTTCCACCCGCGCCTGGCCCCCGTCACCGTGGGGATTTTCCCCCTGGTGAAGAAGGACGGGCTCTCGGAGCTGGCGCACGAGCTGGACGACGAGCTGTGCGAGGACTTCCGCACGTTCTACGACGAGAGCGGGGCCATCGGTCGTCGCTACCGGCGCCAGGACGAGGCCGGCACCCCGTTCTGCATTACCGTGGACCACCAGACCAAGGAGGACCGCACGGTGACCATCCGGTTCCGTGACTCCATGGAGCAGGTCCGGGTGAAGCGGGAAGAAATCCCCGCCACGCTGAAGAAGGCCATCAAGGACTACCGGAGGGTGGGGGAGTGAGCGATCCCCGCGGGTCGGCGCCGCGCAGCGGCCAGGTGCCGCCCCTCAACGCCTTCGACATGATGAAGGAGCGCGGCTTTGTCAGCCAGTGCTCGGACGAGGAAGGCCTGCGGAAGCTGCTGGACACGGAGCAGGTCACCTGCTACATCGGGTTCGACGCCACGGCGCCCAGCCTCCACATCGGCAACCTGGCGCAGGTGATGCTCCTGGCGCACATGCAGCGCGCCGGTCACCGACCCATCGCGCTCATGGGCGGCGGAACCACGCGCATCGGAGACCCTTCCGGCAAGACGGAGCTGCGCCGCATCCTGCCGGTGGAAACGATCAACGCCAACGTGGAGAAGTTCCGAGAACAGGTGAGCCGCGTCCTGGACTTTGACGGGGGCAAGGCGCTGCTCCTGGACAACGCGGAGTGGCTGGCGCCGCTGAACTACATCGAGTTCCTGCGGGACATCGGCGTGCACTTCTCCGTGAACCGCATGCTCACGTTCGAGGCGTACAAGATCCGTCTGGAAACGGGCCTGTCCTTCATCGAGTTCAACTACCAGATCCTGCAGAGCTACGACTACCTCACGCTGTTCCGCCGGCACGGCTGCCGGCTGCAGATGGGCGGGGACGACCAGTGGGGCAACATCGTGGCCGGCATGGACCTGATCCGGCGCATCGAGGGCGCGGAGGCGTTCGCGCTGACCTCGCCGCTGGTCACCCGATCCGACGGTAAGAAGATGGGCAAGTCGGAGACGGGAGCCGTGTGGCTGGACGCGGAGATGACCCGGCCGTACGACTTCTACCAGTACTGGGTGAACGTGCCGGACGAGGACGTGCAGCAGTTCTTCCTGCGCTTCACGTTCCTGCCGGTGGCGGAGATCAGGGACCTGTGCGCGCACAAGGACCAGCGGATCAACGAGGCCAAGCGCCGGCTGGCGCACGAGATCACCACGCTGATCCACGGGGAAGAGGCGGCGCGGGACGCGGCGGCCGCTGCCAGGGCGGCGTTCGGTGGTGGCGCGGGAGCCGATGGCGCCGACCTGTCCGGCGTTCCCTCCCTGGAGGTTCCCGGCGCGGAGCTGGCCGCGGGGATCGGCGTCGTGGACCTGTTCGTGCGCACGAAGCTGTGCGCGTCCCGCAGTGACGCGCGCCGGCTCGTGAGCCAGGGCGGCGCGTACGTGGGCGGCCGTGAGGTCACGGACGTGGAAGCGCGCGTGACCTCCTCCGACGTGAAGGACGGCGCGATACTGCTGAGGGCTGGCAAGAAGAGGTACTTCCGTATTACCGTCTCCTGAGCAATGAAGCGGGTCCGGGAGACGAGCCTCGGGCGGTACGTCGTAGCTATCACGGCCACCGTGCATCCGGTGCGGGCCATCTTCGAGGTCTGCGGCACGCTCCTGTTTTCTGTTCCTTTCGTAACGGCCTTTGCCATGACGCGCGCCGCCCCGTTCTACCTGTACCTCGTCTACCCCCTGCTGTTTCTCGTCTCCCACTTCGTGTGGTTCCGCCTGCCCTCCGTGGAGCGCCGGATGCGGTGGCTCCTGTTCTGGTCCACGCTCAGCGTGGTGGCGGCTCTCGGCGCGGGGTTCATCTACTGGAGCTACCGTGAAGCCTCGCTTCGGGGAGGCGGGCCGCTGGGAGGGATCTTCTCCGTCCCGCACTGGGTCTCCCCGAGCCTCGACGTGGACTTCCCGACCGCCGGCCTGTACTTCATCGTGCCTTCCGCAGCCGGCGCGCTCCTGTACTGCCTGCTGTTCGGGCTTTTCCTGCGGCTGTACGCCCGCTACCGGGCAGACGAGCACCGGCGCCGATCCCCTGCGGACGGGAAGGGAGCGTGACAGCCCGTTTCCTGTACCTGCTGCTCGTGGGCCTGCATGCGCTGGCCGTGGCGGCAGGGCTGCTCGCGGCGTTTCGCTTCCGGCAGAGCCGGCGGGCCGGGGCGTTTCTCCTGAGGGCGCCGGAGGTGCTGGCAGCCCTGGGCGGCGTTTTCTTCCTGTTCACGTTCATCTACGCCACCAACGCGAACATGGACTACGTGCAGCGCTTCATGAGCTCCCACGGGAATGTCCTGCTCGCGCCGAACAGCTTCCAGGAGCGGCTGTCCGCGTGCCTGAGGTTCCTTCCCCTGCTCGCCGTCGAC